>CP102983.1 GCA_030849345.1 Candidatus Psyllophila symbiotica
ATGAATTATCAAGTTTTAGCGCTTAAATGGAGACCTAAATTTTTTAAAGATGTTATTGGTCAAGAGCATATTTTAATATCTTTAATAAATAGTTTTTTATTAAATAGAATACATCATGCTTACATTTTTTATGGAACTAGGGGTGTTGGGAAAACAACAATTGCACGTTTATTATCAAAAAGTTTAAATTGTTTAAAACATATTTCATATAATCCATGTGGTTATTGTAATAATTGTAAACAAATAGATAATGGTGTTTTTATTGATTTAATTGAAATAGATGCTGCTTCTAAAACAAAAGTTGAAGATACAAGAGATATATTAGATAATATATATTATAAACCTATACAAGGTCGTTTTAAAATTTATATTATAGATGAATTTCATATGCTTTCACATTATAGTTTTAATGCTTTATTAAAAACTTTAGAAGAACCACCAAAACACGTTAAATTTTTATTAGCAACTACAAATATTAATAAAATACCTGAAACAATTTTATCACGTTGTTTTAAATTTAATTTAAAAAAAATTAAACAAAAACAAATTTATTATCAATTAAAAAAAATTTTAAAAATTGAAAAAATAAAATTTGATATAAATTCATTAAAAAGTTTAGCTTATGCTGCAAATGGAAGTATGAGAGATGCATTAACATTAACTGAACAAGCTATTGTTATTGGAGAAGGAAAAATAAATATAAATATTATAAATAATATGTTAGGATTTTTAAATGATGAATATCCTATATATATATTAGAACTAATTGTAAATAATAATATTAATAAAGTTATGGATTTAATTTTAAAATTATCCTTAATTAATATAGACTGGGATAATTTATTAATTGAAATATTAACAATTTTACATAACTTATTAATTATGAATTTATTAAATAAAAATAAATTTGATGATAAATATATAAATATTAAGTATCGTTTATATAATTTATATAATATTTTACCAATTAAAATTATAAAATTATATTATAAAATTATTTTATTAGGTAGAAAAACATTAATATATTCTCCAAATAAAAAAATAGGTTTTGAAACTATTTTACTTGAAATTTTAGCAATTAATTTTAAAAAACCTAAAATTTTTTTATTAAATAATAAAAAAAAAATTTTTTATATTAAATATAATATTAAAAAAAAAAGTAAAAAAAATTTATTTTTTTTTTTAAGTTTTATATATATTAATAAAAAAAATTTTTTATTAATTAATACTATATCTTTTAATATTAAAAAAAAAATAATTGATATAATAAATTTTAATATTAAAATAATATTATTTAATAATATTATATATAATTACTTTAATAATTTAAAATATAAATATATATATATTAATATAAAAATAAAAAATATAATATTAAAAATTAAAAAAAAAGTAAAATTTATAATTTTAAATTTTAATTATATTAATAATGAAAATTTCAAATATTATTTAAATGATATAAATATTAAAATTAAAAAAATATTTAAAAAAATAATAAAATTATTTTTAATAAAATATAAAAATATTTATAATAATTATTTTAATTTAATTAATAAAAATAATATAAAATATATGTCATTAATAGATAAAATAAAAAAAAAAAAAGAAATAAAAAAAATAAAACTTTTATTTAATATTAAACTAAATAACAACAATTAATTTAATATAATTTATATATTTTTAATAATTTTAAAATATAGTCAAATATTAATTTTAAATTAAATTAAGTTGATTACGCATTTGATCTATTGTTAATTTATAATTATTACTTTTAAATATAGCAGTTCCTACTACAAAAATATTAGCACCCATTTTTGCAATTTTTAAAATATTATTTATATTAATACCTCCGTCAACTTCTAAATCAATATTATATCCACTATTATCAATAATTTTTTTAGTTTTTTTAATTTTATTTAAAATTTTTTCAATAAATTGTTGCCCACCAAAACCTGGATTAACTGACATTAATAATATTGTATCAATTTTGTTAATAATATATTTTAAACAATTTAATGATGTTTCTGGATTAATAACTATACCTACTTTACAATTATTTTTTTTAATTAATTGTATAGTTTTATTTATATTATTTGTTGTTTCTGGATGAAAAGATATAATATTTGCTCCAGCTTTTATAAATTCTGGTATTATTCTATCAACTGGTTTAACCATTAAATGAATTTCTATATTTGTTTTAATACCATAATCTCTAATAGCCTTACATATTATAGGACCAAATGTTAAATTTTTAACATAATGATTATCCATAACATCAAAATGTAACATATTTGCCCCTGAATTTAAAACATTTTTAACATCTTTACCTAATCTTGCAAAATCTGCTGATAATATAGAGGGTGAAATTAAAAACTTTTTCATTTTTTTTTCTCCATAATAAATATTTATAAATATTTAAAATTTTTTTAAAATTAAATTAAATATATTCTATTTTTAAAATTTTGTATTTTATTTTACCTATTGGTGTTTTTATATATATAATAGTATTTTTTTTTTTTCCTATTAAATTACGAGCTATAGGTGAATATACTGAAATTAATTTTTTTTTAATATTTGATTCATTATTACAAACTATACGATATTTTAATTTTTTTTTTGTATTTAAATTTATAATAGTTACAGTAGACCCAAATATAATTATACCTTTATTTTTAATTTTAGTAATATCTATAATTTTAGAATATGCTAATTTAAATTCAAATTTTTGAATTTTATTTTCAACAAAATTTTGTTGTTCACGAGCTGCATGATATTCTGAATTTTCTTTTAAATCACCATATTTTCTTGCTTTTATAATTTCATTTATTATTTTAGGTCTTATTTTATTTTTTAAATAATTTAATTCTTTTTTAATTTTTTTAAAACCTTGAATTGTTATTAATGTTTTTTTCATATTTTTAAAATTTAAATTATTTTATTAATTTAATAATATTTTTTAAAAAAAAATTTAAAATATTTTAATAAATTTAAATAATAATTTAATTAAAATAAAATAATAACTTTAATAGGATTATTTTATGTATAATTTTTTATTAATATTTTTTATTATAATATCAATTATTATTAATGTTTTTATTATATTACAAAATAATAAAAATAATACATATAATAAAAAAAAAAAAACAATTTATTCAAAAAATAATATTAATAAAATAATATTTTTTTTAATAACTTTATTTTTTTTTATTAATTTATTAATTACAAATATTAATATTAAAAATTTTAAATTATATAAAAATAAAGAAAATATAATTAATTCTAATATAATTAATTAATTTTAAAACAAATATTATAATATTTAAATTAAATTTTAAATTAAATAATATATTTATAATATAAATTTAATATTTTAAAATTATTTATTTAATTAATTAAATATGATTATTAAAAAAAAAAAAAAAATATAATAATAAAAAAATTTTAATTTCAAATAAAAATAAATATATTAAATATTATAATAAATATAAATTTAATATTATTATATATAAAAATACTTATTTATTAAAATTAATAAATATAATTAAAATAAAATATAATAAATTAATAGAAAAATTAATTCAATATAAAATTATAATAGATAAATATATTATTAAAAAACAAAAAATATATTTTATTTTAAAACATTTTAATAATAAAATAATTTTATATAATAATATCTTTAAAAAAAATATTAATAAAATAAATAAAATTAAAAATATAAAATTTAAAAAAAAAATTCCCATTGTTACAATAATGGGACATGTAAATCATGGTAAAACAACTTTATTAGATTATATTAGATCTACAAAATTAGTATCACAAGAATCAGGAGGAATTACTCAACATATTGGTTTTTATAATATTAAAACTAAATATGGAATTATTACTTTTTTTGATACACCAGGTCATGAAGTATTTACTTCAATGCGTAAAAGAGGTGTTAAAAACACTGATATTGTAGTTTTAGTAATTGCTATAAATGACGGTGTTATGCCTCAAACAATAGAAACAATAAAATATATCAAAAGTTTAAATATTCCATTAATTATTACAATTAATAAAATAGATAAAATTAATTATAATACAAATATTATTAAAAATGAATTAGCGAAATATGAAATTATATCTGAAAAATGGGGTGGGGAAACACAATTTATAAATATTTCTGCTAAAACTGGTAAAGGAGTTAAAAATTTGATTAAAGCAATTTTATTACAATCTGAAATATTAGAATTAAAAGAAAAAAAAAAAAAAATATCAGAAGGTGTTGTTATTGAATCATATTTTGATAAAGGAAATGGACCTATTATTACTGTATTAATAAAAAAAGGATTTTTAAATATTGGAGATATAATTTTATATAATTTAGAATATAGTAAAATAAAATATATGTATAATTCTTTTGGTAAAAAAATAAATTACGCTAGAACTTCTTTACCTGTTGAAATAATAGGGATGACTACTATACCTAAAAATGGTGATAAAGTATATTTTTTAAAAAAAAAAGAACATAAAGATATTTTAATAAATAAAACAAAATTAATTATTGAAAAAAAAAAAAAAAAAAAAAATTAATTTAAATTTAAATAATTATAAAATATTAAAAATAAATATTATATTAAAATCAGATACTTTAGGTTCATGTGAAGTTATTAAAAAAGAATTATTAAAATTATCTAATGAAAAAATAAAAATTAATATTATTAATTTTGGAATAGGTAATGTTTCAGAAAGTGATTTAATTATGGCTTTAAATAATAAATCAATTATAATATGTTTTAATGTACATAAAGATTATTCTGTACGTAAAATATTTAATTTTGAAAATATTGATATTCGTTATTATTCAATTATATATACATTAATTAATGATATTAAAAAAGAAATAAAATTATTAATACCTAAAAATAAAATTGAAATAGTTGGTTTAGCTAATATAATTAATGTGTTTAAATCTGAAAAAATTGGTTTTATAGCTGGTTGTATAATAATAAATGGTATAATTAAAAAAAATGATCAAATTAGAATTTTACGTAATAATAAAATTATACATATAGGAAAAATAAAAACATTAAAACATTTTAAAGAAAATGTAAAAGAAGTAAGTAATGGTATGAAATGTGGTATTTATATTAAAAATTTTAATAATTTTAAAATTAAAGATAAAATTGAAGCTTTTAAATTAATTAATTAATAAAAAATATTAAATAAATAAATATTTATGTTTAAAAAAAAAATACGTATTAAAAAAATAGAACAACAAATATATAAAATTATTTCTATAATATTACAACAAAAAATAAAAAATTCAAAAAAAATTATTTTTACTGTCACAAATGTTTTATTAAACAATAATTTAATGTATGCAAAAATTTATATTACTATATTAAATTGTGTTTTAAAAAGTCAAAAAAAAATTGAGGAAAAAAAATTAATTAAAAAATTAAAAAATTATTCTAAATATATACGTTTTTTATTAAGTAAATTTGTAAACTTAAAATTAATACCAAATTTAATTTTTATTTATGATAAATCTTTTAAAAATAATTTATATATATCAAATTTAATAAATAATAATTTTAAAAAATAATATTTTATAATTTTAAAATTATTATTTGTTTAAAATTTCATATTAATAAAATTTATAAGCTTTAATATTTATGGAAAAAAAAAATAATTATATAATAGAACAAATAAATATATTAAATAAAAAAATTAAAAATTTAAAAATTCATTTTTTAATAAATAAAAAAGATCAACATAGTCGCATAGGTTTATCAAAAAAAATTATGTATCGTAAAAAAATATTGAAATATTTTAAAAATAATAATTTTAAAAAATATACAAAATTTTTTAAAAAAAATACTTATTAATATTTTATAAACTATATATATTTAATAAAATTTAAAATTAAATAATATATTTTAATAAGGATAAAATTATTTGAATAAATTACATGAATTAAAATTTAAATATGGTCAAAATAAAATTAAAATTACGACAGGTTTAATTGCAAAACAAGCTAACGCTGCTGTAACTGTTAACATAGATGAAACAGTTGTATTAGTTACTGTTGTAAGTAATAAAATAGAAAATAAAGACCAAAATTTTTTTCCTCTTACAGTTAATTATCAAGAAAGATCATATGCTTCAGGTAAAATACCAGGTAGTTTTTATAGACGTGAAAGTCGTCCTAATGAAAGAGAAATTATAATTTCAAGATTAATTGATAGATCTATTAGACCATTTTTTTCTAAAAATTTAAACTTAGAAATTCAAATAATAGCTACTGTTATTTCATTAAATCCTTCAATTAATACAGATATTCCTGCAATAATAGGTGCATCAGTTGCATTATCATTATCTGATATACCATTTTCTAACCCATTTGGTGCTGCTCGGGTAGGTTATATTAATAATAAATATGTATTAAATCCAACTATAAAAGAATTAAAAAAAAGTGATTTAAATTTAATTGTTTCTAGTACTTCAAAAGCAATTTTAATGGTTGAATCTGAATCAAATTTAATAAATGAAGATATAATATTAAATGCTATTATTTATGGATATGAAAAACAACAAATTATTATTAATAATATTAATGAATTTACAAAAAAATTTGGAAAAACAAAAATAAAATATAAAAATAATGAAATAAATTATTCTTTAAATAAAAAATTATTAAATTTATTAAAATATAATTTAAATAAAATTTATAATATTAAAGAAAAAAAAATAAGAAAATTAAAATTTGATGAAATTAAAGAAAATATTTTAAAAAAAATAATTTTAGAAAATGATAAATTAAATATTATAGAAGTTGAACAAATTTATTTAAGTATTTTAAAAAAAATAATACGTGATAAAATTACAAATACTAATCAAAGAATAGATGGACGTAAAATAGATGAAATACGTGATATAAATGTTAAAATAAATATATTACCTCGTATTCATGGATCAGCTTTATTTACTAGAGGTGAAACTCAAACTTTAGTTACTGTTACTTTAGGAACTGAAAAAGATGCACAAAATTTAGATGAATTAATATGTGAAAAAATTAATTATTTTATATTTCATTATAATTTTCCACCATATTCTGTTGGAGAAATAGGTATATTATCACTGCCAAAAAGAAGAGAAATAGGACATGGTTATTTAGCTAAAAAATCAATATTACCTGTAATGCCAAAATTTAAAAATTTTCCTTATACTATTAGAGTTGTATCAGAAATTACTGAATCTAATGGTTCATCTTCTATGGCTTCAGTTTGTGGTGCTTCATTAGCTCTTATGGATGCTGGTGTTCCAATTAAATATCCAATAGCTGGAATTGCAATGGGTTTAATTAAAAATGAAAATAATTTTATTATTTTAACTGATATTATGGGAGAAGAAGATAATTTAGGAGATATGGATTTTAAAATTTCGGGTAGTTATAATGGTATTACGTCTTTACAAATTGATATAAAAATAGAAGGTATTGATAAAAAAATTATTAAAGAAACTTTAAATAAAGCAAAAATTGCTAGATTATATATTTTGAATAAAATGTCTAAAATTATAAATAATCCTAAAAATGAAATTTCAAAATTTGCTCCTAAAATAAATATTATAAAAATTAAAAAAAATAAAATTAAAGATTTAATTGGAAAAGGAGGTTCAGTAATACGTTCTATTACTGAAAAAACAGGTGCTATTATTGAAATAGATAATGATGGAACAATTAAAATTTATTCTAATAATTCAGAACAAATGAATTTTGCAATTAATAAAATTAAAAAAATAACTTCTGAAATTGAAGTAGGTAATATTTATAAAGGAAAAGTAACTAAAATTGTAGATTTTGGAGCTTTTTTATCAATTAATGGTTATAAAGAAGGATTGGTGCATATTTCTCAAATTACTAATAAATATGTTAAAAATGTATCTGATTATTTAAAAATTAATCAAGAAATTTTAGTAAAAGTAATAGAAATAGATAATCAAGGTAAAATAAAATTAAGTATAAAAGATACATTAACTAAAAAATAAAATAATATATTTATTTTTTTTTTTTAAAAAAATTTGAAATTTTATAACATAAATTTTTAATTCCTTTATTTTTAATACATGAAATAGCAAAATAATTATTTTTCCATTGTATATTTTTAATAATATTTATAATAATTTTATTTATTTTATTATTTATAATAAGATCAATTTTATTAAAAATTAACCAAAATGGTTTTTTTAATAATTTAATATCATATTTTTTTAATTCATTTATAATAATTTTAATATTTAAAATAATATCTAATTTATTGTAAGGTTTAATATCTAAAAACAATAATAATAATTTACAATGTTTTATATGTTTTAAAAATTTATATCCTAAACCCTTACCTTTTGATGCGTTTTTAATTAAACCAGGTATATCAGCAATTATTATTTTTTTTTTTTTAATATAAACTGTACCTAAATAAGGTTTTATTGTTGTAAATGGATATGAATTTATTTTTGGTTTTGCTGATGATACTATATTTAAAAAAGTTGATTTACCAGAGTTAGGTAAACCTATTAATCCTACATCAGCTAATAACAATAATTCTAAATTTATTTTTTTTTTTTCACCTAACTTACCATTTGTTTGTTTATATGGAGTGCGATTAATTGAAGATTTGAAATGATTATTACCTAACCCCCTAGCACCGCCTTTTGCTAATAAAATTTTTTTATTATGTACAAATATTTTACCTAAAATTTTATTATTTATTTTATTTTTAATAATTGTTCCAATTGGAACATAAATATTCAGTTCTTTACCATTTTTACCAGTACATAAATTTGATTTACCATTTTTTCCATCTTCAGCTTTAAAAACTTTTTTGAAATTTAAATGCATTAATGTATTTACATTTTTATCAGCACATATATAAATATCTCCTCCATTACCTCCATTACCACCATCAGGTCCTCCATATGGAATATATTTTTCTCTTCTAAAACTAATACAACCGTTTCCACCTTTTCCTGCAATTATTAAAATATCTACTTCATCTATAAATTTCATATGTTTACTTTTTAAAAAAAAATTAATATTATTAATTATAATTTTATAATTTATTTATTAAATTATTTTTATTTAAAAATAATAATTTTTTTAATTAATTTATTTTTATTTTTATTTAAATACATAAAAAAATTTTTTCTATTAGTAATTATTATTTTTGGTGCATTATTAATAAATTTTTTATTATTTAATTGTAATTTTATTTTAAAAATTTTGTTATTTATTTTTTTAATTTTATTTTTAATATAATTTAATTCAATATTTTTATTAATAAATTTTAATGGTAATAAAATTTCATTTCCATTTATTTTTTTACTAAAAAGAAATGGATTTTTTTTTTTTTTTTTTAATATTTTTATTTTTTTTAAATTTGTTATTTTTATTATAAATTTTTTATTATTATTAATTAATTTAATATATTTTTTTTTAATATTATAAAATAATATATTTATTTTTTTTTTATTTTTAATACATATTTTTATTTTTATTTTTCTTATAGATATAATAATATTTTTAATCCATATTAAATTATTTATATCTTTTTTATTATAAATATTAATATTATATTTAGGGAAAGACTTTAACATTATAGTATTATTATTATTATTATTATTATTATTTATAATTTTTATAATTATTTGCCAAATATTTTCTGTAATAAAAGGTATTATAGGATGTGTAATTCTTAATAATTTTTCAAATATATAAATTAAAGTATAATAATTACTAAATTTTTCCTTTAAATTTCCATATTTTAAAATTATTTTTGAAAATTCTATATACCAATTACAAAAATCATTCCAAATGAATTCATATAAAATATTAATTGCTATATCAAATCTATAATTATTTAATGATATACAAAAATCTTTAATCATTATATTTAATTTAATTTGTATATAACGATCAAATAAAAAAAATTTATAATTGTAAATATTTTTATAATTATTGTTATATTTTTTATAATAAATAATAATAAATTTATAAGCATTTAAAAATTTATTATAAAAATTTTGACATTTATTTAATTTATTAAAATTTAAAAGTATACATCTATTTGTATTTGATATACTTGATAAAAATAATCTTAAAACATCAGCACCATAAGATTTAATGTTTTCTGAAAATTGACAATTTATATTTTTTTTAATTTTTATTATTTTATTTTTATTAATAATATTTTTTGTTTTTTTTTTAATGAGATTTTTTAATGTAATTCCTTCAATTATATCTATTGGGTCAATAATATTACCTTTAGATTTTGACATTTTTTTTTTATTAATATCACATATCAAACCAGTTATATAAATTAATTTAAAAGGAATTTGAGCATCACCATTTTTTTTTTTAATAAAAAACATTGTTAACATAATCATTCTTGCTATCCAAAAAAAAATAATATCAAAACCACTAAAAATTATATTTGTTGGATGAAAATATAATAAAGTTTTAGTTTTTTTAGGCCAACCTAAAGAAACAAATGTCCATAAACTAGAAGAAAACCATGTATCTAATACATCATTATCTTGTTTTAATATAATATCTTTATTAATTAAGTTTTTTTTACGTATTTCAATTTCATTATTACCAACATAAATTTTACCATTTTTATCATACCACGCTGGTATTCGATGCCCCCACCATAATTGCCTAGATATACACCAATCTTGTATATTTTTCATCCAACCAAAATACATATTTTCATATTTTTTTTGTAAAAATTTTATTTTTTTTTTTTTAACTGCGTTAATTGCATTTTTTGACAAAATATAACTTTTTAAAAACCATTGATCTGTAAAAATGGGTTCAATAACAACATTTTGTCTATCACTATATGGAATATTAATTTTACAATTTTTAACTTTATTTAATAAACCTAATAATTTAAGATTTAAAATTATTAATTTTCTAGCATTATATAAATTTAAATTTCTAAATTTTTTTGGAATAAAAGTTAAAAAATTATTATTAAATTTAATTTGTTTAATTATTTTTGATTTATTTAATATTTTACCTTTTAATGATAATATATTTAATATATCTAATTTATGTTTTTTTGCAATTTCATAATCTTGAAAATCATGACCTGGTGTTATTTTAACACAACCACTACCTTTTTTAATATTAACATATTTATCAGATATAATAGGTATATAACGATTAATTAATGGTACAATTGCTTTTTTTCCTATTAAATTTATATACCTTTTATCTAATGGATTTACTGCTAAAGCAGTATCTCCTAAAATTGTTTCAGGTCTTGTAGTAGATACTATTATATATGGTTTTCCATTTAATGTTTTTAAATTTTTTTCTAAAGGATATTTAAAATACCAAATATTACCTTTTGTAATTTTGTATTTTACTTCTAAATCAGATATTACAGTATTTAATTTAATATTCCAATTTACTAATTTTTTTCCTTTATATATTATTTTTTTATTAAATAAACTTATAAAAATTTTTTTAACTGCTATCGAAAAATTATTATCCATTGTAAATATTTCTTTAGTCCAATCAACTGATATACCTAAACGACGTATTTGATTATTTATAATATTAACAATTTTATTTTTCCATAACATAGTTTTTTTAATTAATATATTATTTGAATATTTTTTTTTTGACATTATTATTTGAGTAGCAATACCAGCATGATCTGTACCTACTTTTAATAAAACATTTTTACCTTTCATTCTATTATATCTTGCAGTAATATCTATAATAGTTTGTTGTAAAGCGTGTCCTATGTGTAAATTTCCTGTAATATTTGGAGGAGGTATAATAATACAAAAATTTTTTTTATTTATTTGATTTATTGGTTTAAAATAACCATTTTTTTCCCAAAAAATATATGTTTTTTTTTCTTTATTTTTAAAATTATTTAAAATATTTATATTAATTTTTAACATTAAATTCCAATTTTAAATATTAATTTAATTATAAATTATTTTATAAATATATTATTTAAATTAAATTAATAGTTTTATATTTTAAATTTATTATTTAGAAACTATTACTAATGCAGGTCTTAATAAACGATTATGTAAAACATAACCATTTTGCATAATATCAATAACTAAATTAGCTTTAACATTATTTAATTTTATTATACCTATAGCTTGATGATGTATAGGGTTAAATTTAATTTTAGTTTTATTAATAATTTTGATTCCATATTTGTTTATTAAATAAATTATAGTTTTTAATGTTAGTTCGATACCTTCTATATATGAAAATAATTTAGTATTATTTTTATTTAATAAATTAGTAGATCTTTCTAAATTATCAATAACTGGTAATAAATCTTTAATGAAATTTTCTAAAGCAAATTTATATGTTTTTTCTATATCAATTAAAGAACGTTTTTTAATATTTTCAATTTCAGCTTTATATCTTAAAAAAATATTATGTTCTTTAATTTTATTATTTTTAATATATAATTTTAATTCTTTTAAATATTTAGCATTAATTTTATTTTGTTTTTTAATAATTAAATATTTTTTATTAATATCTAAATATTTTTTTTTAATATCTAAATCTTTTTTTTTAATATTTAAATTTTCTTTTTCAATATCTAAATTTTCTTTTTCAATATCTAAATTTTCTTTTTTAATATCTAAATTTTTTTTTTCAACCATAAAATCTTATAAAATATGTTTATAAATTTAAATATTTTAATTTAAAATATTTATAATTTTAAATTATTATTAAAATAATATTTATTTTTAAAATATATGTTTAAACAAAAATTATATCCATGGTTTAAATATATTTATAAAAAAATAATTATATATTATAAAAAAAAAAAAATTAAAAATACTCTTTTTATATATAATTTAAATAATATTGGTTGTGAAGTTTTATTTCAAAAAATAATTTTATGGTTATTTTGTAAAAATAAAAATGAAAAAAATTGTGGTATATGTTATAATTGTAATTTAATTTTGACAGAAAATCATCCAGATCTTTTAGTAGTTAATAAAAAAAAAACTGAAAAATTTATTGATATTAATTATATAAATAATTTAATTGATTATATTAATATAAAATCTCAAGTAAATAATATTAAAGTAATATATTTTCCTAAAATTGAGTTATTAAATAAAATCGCAATTTTTAAATTATTAACTATATTAAAACAAAAAAAAAAAAAAATTTTTTTTATAATACAATGTAATAAATTTTCGAATTTAATTTTAAATATAAAAAAAATTTGTTTTTGTTTAAATTTAAATTTACCAAAAGAAGAAATTAGTATAAATTGGTTAAAAAAGAAATATTCAAATATTTATAAAATAAAAACTGCTTTATATTTAAATAATTATTCACCATTATTAGCTTATGAAATGTTAAATTCTAATATATGGAAAGATAGAAATAAATTATTTAATTTAATAAATAATTGTTTAATTAATAAAAAAATTTTTTTTTTTTTTAAAATAATTAAATTTAATAATTTAAAACAATATATATATTGGATATATACATTATTAATTGATTTAATTAAGTTTAAACAAAATTGTAAATATTATATTATAAATAAAGATAAAATAAAAATAATAATTAATTTATCTAATTATATAACTTTACCAAAATTATTTTTTTTAATTAAAAAAATTAATATTATTCAATATAAATTAAAAATTATTAAAAAAGTTAATATTAAAATTTTATTATTAAAACAATTAATATTTTTTATAAAATATTTAAAATAATATAATTATAATATTATTTGATATTATTTATTAAAAAACATAAATAGTTATTTTAATATAAAATAACCTAATATATTTATATTATATATATAAAAAATTTAAAAATTAATAATAAATTAAATATTTATATAATTTTATAATTTATAAAAATACAAAATTTTAAATATTTTAATTAAAATTTTAAGTAAATAATTAAAATAATAAAAATAAATATTATAATTTTAAATATTTAATTATAAAAATATTTATTATTATTATTTATTTTAAAATATAAATATTTATATTTTTTATTATATCTAAATATGTAATTAAAACTTTATAATATTATTTATAATTAATAAAATAATTATAAATTAATAAATTAATTATTAAATTTTAAAAAATTATTATAATATTATAAAATATAAATTATTTTATTTTAAAAAATTAAAATAATTTAATTATAAAAACATTAAATATAAACCCTGGTAAATTCCAGGGTTAAAATTAATTTATTCATAAATTTATTTTATAAATTAAATAAATTTATTTTACATCATACTACCCATATTATTTAAATTAGGATTTGTATTTAAATTTAATTTATCTTCTTTAGGTAATTCAGTTACCATACATTCTGTTGTTATCATTAATCCTGCTATTGAAGAAGCATATTGTAAAGCTGATCTTGTTACTTTAGTAGGATCCAAAATACCCATACTTATTAAATCACCATATTTTTCAGAATAAGCGTTATAACCATAATTACCCTTTCCAGTTTTAACATTATTAGCAATTACTGAAGCTTCTTCACCGGCATTTATAACAATTTGTCTTAATGGTGATTCCATTGCACGTATTGCAACTTTAATACCAACATTTTGATCTTCATTATCACCTTTTAAGTTTATTATTTTATTAGCAACTCTAATTAACGCAACTCCACCCCCAGGTACTACTCCTTCTTCAACAGCTGCTCTAGTTGCATTTAATGCATCTTCAACTCTTGCTTTTTTTTCTTTCATTTCTACTTCTGTAGCCGCACCTACTTTAATAACAGCAACTCCGCCAGCTAATTTTGCTAAACTTTCTTGTAATTTTTCTTTATCATATTCTGAAGTTGATTCTTTAATTTGTTTTTTTATTTGTAATATTCTATTTTCAATAGAAATTTTATCACCTATTCCATCTATTATTATAGTATTATCTTTATTAATAATAATTTTTTTAGATTGACCTAAATCTTTCAATTTAGTTTTTTCTAAATTCATTCCAATTTCTTCGGAAATTAATGTACCTGCAGTTAAAATTGCAATATCTTGTAACATATCTTTTCTTCTATCACCAAAACCAGGTGCTTTAACTGCAGCTACTTTAACAATACCTCTTATTGTATTAACTACTAAAGTTGCTAATGCTTCTCCTTCAATATCTTCTGCTATAATTAATAAAGATTTGCCTACTTTAGCTACAGATTCTAAAATAGGTAATATTTCTCGAATATTTGTTATTTTTTTATCAACTAATAATATAAATGGATTATCTAATTCAATTATTCCTCTTTCTGGTTTATTAATAAAATATGGTGAAAGATAACCACGATCAAATTGCATACCTTCTACTACATCTAATTCATCTTGTAAACCAGTTCCTTCTTCTACAGTTATAACACCCTCTTTACCTACTTTTTCCATTGCTTCTGCTATTAATTTTCCTACTTTTTCATCTGAATTAGCAGATATAGTTCCAACTTGTGCAATTGATTTAAAATCTGAACATGAAACTGATAATTCTTTTAATGCATTTACTGCTTCTAAAACAGCTTTATCAATTCCTCTTTTTAAATCCATAGGATTCATACCAGCAGCTACAGCTTTTAAACCTTCATTTATAATAGATTGTGCTAATACAGTTGCAGTAGTTGTACCATCACCAGCAGCATCATTTGATTTTGATGCTACTTCTTTTAACATTTGAGCACCCATATTTTCAAATTTATCTTCTAATTCTATTTCTTTAGCTACAGAAACACCATCTTTTGTTATAGATGGTGATCCAAATTGTTTATCTAATATTACATTTCTTCCTTTTGGTCCTAATGTTACTTTTACTGCATCAGCTAATAAATTTACACCTCTTTGCATTTTTAAACGCGCATCATTTCCAAATTTAATATCTTTAGCTGCCATAATTATTCCTTAATATTTAATATTTTAATTTTCTATAATTGCTAAAACATCATCTTCAGACATAATTAATATTTCTTCATTATTAATTTTTTCAGATTTTATATTATATCCATCATTAAATATAATAATATCGCCTACTTTTATATCTAAAGGTCTAACAATACCATTATCTAAAATTTTACCTTTACCTACAGATAAAACTTCGCCTCTTGTTGATTTACCTATTGTTGTGCTTGTTAAAACAATACCACCAGGTGATTTCATTTCTAATTCTTGACGCTTAACTATAATACGATCATGTAATGGTTTTATTTTCATTAATATATTCCTATAATAATTTTATAATAATTTTTTTTTTTAAAAATTAATTGAATAATTATTTTTAATATTGTCAAAAAAAATAACAGTTTTTAAAAATACATTTAAAGAGTTGTTTTAAATAATATAATATATTAAATTATTTTATTTATCAAATAATTTAAATATATTATATAATATTATTTAATATATTAATTTAAAAAATATTAAATTAATTAAAATAAATATTTTTTAAACCAAATTATTATAATAGATATTGCGACTGGAGTAATACCAGATATTTTTTGAGCTAATTTTATAGTTTTAGGTTGATATTTATTTAATTTTAAAATTACTTCATTTGATAAATTTTGAATTTGAAAATAATTAAAATTTAAAGGTAAAATTATATTTTTATAT
The DNA here is from genome assembly GCA_030849345.1 of Candidatus Psyllophila symbiotica. GTDB lineage: Bacteria > Pseudomonadota > Gammaproteobacteria > Enterobacterales > Enterobacteriaceae_A. Next base: position 16,656 of record CP102983.1, read on the forward strand.
TTTTTATTTTTTAAAATTGTTTTATTTTGTTGAATAATATAACCTTCATACTTTATTTGTATTTCAATTTGTTTATAAATTTGTTTATATATATAAGATGGTGAAAATTTTTTAATTGTAGTTAATTTATTATATGTTATTTTTGGCATTCTTAATAAATTAAAACCATTTTTTTTTTTAATATTATTTTTATTAATATATATAAATTTATTTTTAAATTTTTTTATTTCTTTATAAATTTTTTTTTTTTTTTTACAAAAAAAATTCCATCTAAAATCATTAATTAAACCTAATTTTCTACCTTTAGGTGTTAATCTAAAATCTGCATTATCTTCTTGTAATTGTAAACGATATTCTGCTCTTGAAGTAAAAATTCTATATGGTTCTTTTGTTCCTAAATTAATTAAATCATCAATTAATACACCTATATAACCATCTTTTCTTTTAATTATAAATGGTTTTTTTTTAAAAATATATAAACTAGCATTTATTCCAGATAATAAACCTTGTGCGGCTGCTTCTTCATATCCTGTAGTTCCATTTATTTGCCCAGCAAAAAATAAACCATTAATATATTTACTTTCTAATGTTAACTTTAAACCTCTAGGATCTAAAAAATTATATTCAACAGCATAACCAGGTTTTAAAATTTTTGCTTTTTCTAAACCACATATTGAATGAATAATTTTTAATTGAATTTTAAATGGTAAATTAGTTGATATTCCATTTGGATAAATTTCGTTACTTAAAATTCCCTCAGGTTCTAAAAAAATATTATGTGTTTTTTTATTTTCAAATCTTATAACTTTATCTTCTATTGATGGACAATATCTTGGTCCATTGCCTATTATATTTCCATTATAAGAAGGACTATATTTAATATATTTCCTAATTATGTTATGAGTTTTTTCATTTGTATTAGTAATATAACATTTAATTTGTTTTATATTATTTTTAATATTATTTAAAAATGAAAATTTAGGTTTAAATAAATCACCATATTGTTTTTTTAAAATTTTAAAATTAATAGAATTATATTTTATTCTAGGTGGAGTACCTGTTTTTAAACGTTTAATTTTAAACGGTAAATTACTTAAAAATACAGATAATGAATTAGATGATTTATTTCCTATACGACCATAATTATATTTATTTTTACCTATATATATATTACCATTTAAAAAAGTACCAGTACATATAATAATAGATTTAGAATAAAATTTTAAATTCATTTTAGTAATAATACCAATTACATATTTATTTTTAATAATTAATTTTTTTACAGAATTTTGAAAAATTGTTATATTATTTTCATTATTTAAAGAATTAATAATTGTATTTTTATATAAATTTCTATCTATTTGCACACGAGTTGATTTAACTGCATATCCTTTACTAAAATTTAATATTTTAAATTGAATTCCTGAAATATCAGAAGCTTTTGCCATTAAACCTCCAAGTGCGTCAATTTCTTTAACTAAATGACTTTTACCTATACCTCCTATTGAAGGATTGCATGATAATTCACCTAAAGTATTTAAATTATGTGTTATTAATAAAATTTTACATCCCATACGAGCAGCTGCCATTGCCGCTTCAGTACCTGCGTGTCCTCCTCCTATAATAATAATATCAAATTTTTTAGAATAAATCATTTTAATTCCAATATTTTTAATAAATATAAATTTAATATACAAATATTAAAAAAATAATAATTTTTATTATATATAAAATAAATTTTAATAGATTAACAATATTAAATAATATATATATTGATTTTAAAATTTTAAAATATTAAATTTCAAAAAGGAGCGGTAGTTCAGTTGGTTAGAATACCTGCCTGTCACGCAGGGGGTCACGGGTTCGACCCCCGTCCGTTCCGTTTAAATAATTTTAATTAATTAATTTTTAAAATATGAATAAAAATAATATATATAATAAAATTCAATTTAAAATTGATAAATTATATATAAATCGTGCTTTACAAATATCATATATAGGTAATTTTACTTCTATGCCTAATCCAAGTGTTGGGTGTATAATAGTTAAAAAAAAAAAAATTATAGGCGAAGGTGTTCATATATTTTTAAGTGGTCCGCATGCTGAAATTAATGCTTTGAGAGATTCAAAAATTAATGTTAAAAATTCTACAATGTATATAACTTTGGAACCATGTAGTTATTATAATAATACACCACCTTGTGTAAAAGCTATTATTAATTCCGGAATAAAAAGAGTTGTTATAGCTATAAAAGATCCAAATCCTAAAATTTTAGATAATAGTTATAAAATTTTGAAAAATAATAATATTAAAATTACTTATATTAAAATAAAATCTACAAATAAAAGTAATATAGGTTTTTTTAAAAGAATGATAATAGGAATTCCATATATTACTTTAAAATTAGGTATTTCAATAGATAGTAAAATTGCATTATTTTCTGGAATAAGTAAATGGATAACTTCTTTAAAATCAAGAATAGATGTACAAAATGTAAGAATTCAAAATACAGCTATTATTAGCACTAGTAATACAATATTGTTTGATAACCCATCTTTAAATATAAATTTCAAATATATTAATAAAAAAATTAAAACAATATATCCATTTAAAAATTTAAAACAACCAATAATAATTATAATTGATAGTAAAAATAAAATAAAGTTAAAACATAAAATAATAAATACAAATAGAGAAATTTTATTAATACGCTTAATTAAAGATAATAAAATTTGGCCTAAAAATGTACATCAAATAATTTTTAAAAAAAAAATTAATTTAAAAATATTAACTTTATTTTTAGGTAAAATTAAAATAAATAATATTTTATTTGAAGTTGGATCTAAATTATCAGGTTCTTTATTAAAATTAAAGTTAATAGATAAATTAATTTTATATGTATCTCCTAAAATTTTAGGTAATAAAAGTTTAAGTATTTTTAATTTACCAAAATTAAAAACAATATTAAATAAAAATTATTTTATTTTTAAAAAAATTAAAAAAATTGGTGAAGACATAAAAATAATATTAAAAAAAAAATAAATTTAATATAATAAGTAAGATAAAATATGAAAATTATTAAAGGTGATTTTTTATCACCTGAAAGTTATATAGCGATTGTAGTTGCACGTTTTAATGATTTTATAAATAAAGTATTATTAAATGGAGCTATAGAAATTTTAGAAAGAATAGGGCAAATATCAAATAAAAATATTACTATTGTTTGGGTACCAGGAGCTTACGAATTACCTTTAATATCTCAAATATTATCAAATTCTAAAAAATATAATGCAATAATAGCTTTAGGTACAATTATTAAAGGAAATACATCACATTTTAATTATGTATCAAATTCAGTAAGTACAAGTATTAATAATGTTATTTTAAAAACTGAAATACCTATTATATTTGGTATTTTAACAACTAATAATATTGAACAAGCTATTAATAGAGCTGGATGCAAATCTGGTAATAAAGGTTCTGAAGCAGCTTTAAATGCATTAGAAATGATAAATATTATTAATAAAATTAATAATATTTAATTATTTTTAAAGATAATATAAGTACTAATAATTAATATATAATTATATTATTAAATATAAATAAAATTTTGAAATATACATATTTAAGCGGGAGACGGGAATTGAACCCGTGATCTCAACCTTGGCAAGGTTATATTCTACCACTAAACTACTCCCGCATTTATTATATAATTTAATTATTTTTTAAAAAAAAAATATATATATATATATATATTTTAATTAAGTAGTTATTTAATAAAATTTAAAAATTAAATGTTTATATTTTTTAAAAAAATAAAATATATTTTAAAATTATAATATGTTTAAATTTTTATTTAAAAAATTTTTTATTCCTTCAGAAGAAGGTATAATTGCAGGTTGACCTTTTTTCCATTGAGCTGGACAAACTTCACCATATTTTTCATGAAATTGTAATGCATCTATAATTCTTATAATTTCATCTATATTTCTACCAATTGGTAAATCATTTACCATTTGTGTTTTTATTATTCTTTCTTTATTAATTATAAATGTAGCTCTAAGTGCAACTCCAAGTGTAGGATGTTCAATATCATAAATTTTTTGAATTTTTCTTTTTATATCAGAAATCATAATATATTTTACTTTACCTATCCCTCCTTCATTAATTGGAGTATTACGCCATGCATAATGTACAAATTCTGAATCTAATGATATACCAATTAATTTAACATTTCTTTTTTTAAATTCATTAAAACGGTTATTAAATGCTATTAATTCTGATGGACAAACAAATGTAAAATCCATAGGCCAAAAAAATAAAATTGCATATTTATTATTAATATAATTTTTGAAATTAAAATCATTAATAATTTTATTATTTTCTAAAACAGCAGACGCAATAAAATTCGGTGCTTTACAATTTACTAAAGACATTTTCTTTCCTTAAAATTAAAATAATTTATTTAAATAACTTAATTAATATGAATTTAATGTTATAATAAATATATTTAAAAATTATAATATTTTTTTACCTTTATAAAATTTTTTAGTAGTAATGTGATGTCTTAAATGAGTTTCTCCTGTTTTTATATCAATAGATAATAATTTTATATTTAATTTATTATGTGATCTTCTTTTACCTCTTTTAGAACGAGATATTTTATGTTTTGGAACAGCCATATTTTAACCTAATTAATAAAATTGTATTCAATATATTTATATTTAATAATTTTATTAAATATAATTATTTAAAATAATATTTAATAAATTTATTTTAATTTTTTTAAAAAATAATATAAATCAAAATCGATATTAGATATTATTTTAATATATTTTTTATTATTAGGATGTCTAAAAAAAATTTTAATAGCATGTAAAAATAATCTGTTTTTTTTATTATTTATATTTTTATTATTTGATAAATTTTTATTATATATTTTATCAAATAAAATTGGTTTATTAACATATGAAGTATGAATTCTAATTTGATGTTTATATCCTGTAATTGGTAAAACTTTTAATAAAGTATTAAATTTATAATATTTGATTATTTTAAATAATGTTTTAGTATATTTACTATTTTTAATGTTTTTTTTAATATTAAATTCTGTAATTAAATTTTTTTTTTTCCATTTACCATTTACTAAAGATAAATATTGTTTTTTAATATTTTTAAAATACATTTCTTTATTTAAAAAAGTTAATGATTTTCTATTTTTTGCTATTAATAAAATTCCAGATGTTTCACGATCTAATCTATGTACTAACTCTAAGTAATCTTCTTTTTTTCTTAAAATTCTAATACTTTCAATAATTCCACATTTAATATTACTTCCACCATGAACAGCAATTCTAGTTGGTTTTTTAATTATTAAAATATCTTTATCTTCATAAATTATATTTTTTTCTAAATTATTTAAATAAAATAACTTAGATTTATTTTTAATTTCTTTAATACGTAATATATCATTATATTTTAATTTATAAAAAAATTTAACGCGTTTTTTATTTATTCTTATACTACCTTTTCTTATAATTTTATAAATATTATTGTTATTTTTATTTTTTAATATTTTTTTTAAATAATTATCTATTCTTTGATTACTTTCATTATTAATTTTTATAAATTTTATTTTTTTATTCAATATAATTCCAAAACATTTATATTTAAAATTTTTAAAATATATATTTATAATAAATTTAATTAATTTTTAAATATAATATAAATTTTGAAAGTATTATAAAATGTCTAAAATTTGTTATATAACTAAAAAAAAACCTATTTTTGGAAATAATAGATCTCATGCAATGAATGCTACTAAAAAAAAATTTAATTTAAATTTACATAATCATAAACTTTGGGTGTCAAAAAAAAAAAAATATTTTAATTTTAAAATTACAAAAAAGGGTTTTAAAATTATTAAAAAAAAAGGAATAAATTTTTTTTTAAATTAATTTAATTATTTAAGGAATAATATATGGCTAAAAATATTAGAATTAAAATTAAATTAAATTCTTCATATGGAACTGGTCATTTTTATACTACTACTAAAAATAAAAAAAAAATGAATAAAAAAATTGTTTTTAAAAAATTTGATCCTATAATAAGAAAACATATTTTTTATAAAGAATGTAAATTATAATTAAAATAAATAATTATTAAAAGCCCGAAACAACGGGCTTTATATTAATATTAATTATAATGTTGTTACATTTATAGCAGATGGTCCTTTTTGTCCTTCTTGAATTTCAAATTCTATATTTTGACCTTCAGCAAGTGTTTTAAAACCACTTCCTTGAATAGCAGAAAAATGTACAAATACATCTTTACTACCATCTGATGGTGTAATAAATCCAAAACCTTTTGATTCGTTAAACCATTTAACTTGACCTCTCATTTTTGTCATTTTATTTCCTTTAAATATTTTTAAAATATTAAATTTAAAAAAATAAATTTAATTAATGAGTGATGGAGGAATTGAACCTCCGACCATCTCCGTGTAAAGGAGAAACTCTACCATCTGAGTTAATCACTCCAAAATTTATAAATATATTATAAATGAAATTTTTAAAATGTCAAATTTTTTTTTATATTTAAATAATTAAATTTAAAATAATTTAATTTAATTATAATTATTTTTTTTTTAAAATAAAATTATAATAAAAATATTATTTAATAAATAAATATTTAAATAATTTTAATTAATAAATAGGTTTATAATGATAATAAAACCAAGATTTAAAAAATTTTTTTGTATTACTTCACATCCGATAGGATGTGAATATAATATTTATAATCAAATTAATTATGTTAAAAAAAGACATAATTTTATTAAAAATGGACCAAAAAAAGTATTAATTATAGGTTCTTCATCAGGATTTGGGTTAGCATCTAGAATAGTTACTGCGTTTGGTTTTGAAGCTAAAACAATAGGAGTATTTTTAGAAAAAAAAAATTTTTTTTTAAATTTTTCAAATGAAGGTTGGTATAATGTTGCATCATTTAATAAATTTGCTAAAATTTTAGGTTTATATGCTAAAAATATAAATTGTGATGCTTTTTCAGATGAATGCAAAAATAAAGTTATTAATTTAATTAAAAAAGATTTAGGTAAAATTGATTTAGTTATTTATTCTGTATCTACAAAATATAAAATATTAAAAAATAATAAAGTAATTAATGCTGTAATTAAACCAATTAAAAAACAATATACAAATAAAACTATTAATATAACTAAAACTAAAATTTTAAAATCAACAATACAAGCAGCTAACAATGAAGAAATAAAAAATACAATATCAGTTATGGGAGGTTCAGATTGGGAATTATGGATGTTAAAATTAAAAGAAGCTAATGTTCTAGAAAATGAAGTTATATCAATTGCATATTCTTGTATAAGTAATACGATAATAACACCAATATATAAAAATGGAACATTTGGTTTAGCTAAATCTGATTTTAATCGTTCTGCTATTAAAATAAAAAAAATTTTAAAAAATTTAAATGCAACTGTAAATGTAGTAATTTTAAAAACTACAATTACAAAAAGTAATTATTTAAATCCTTATATGAATTTATATATTTCTATTCTTTATAAAGTAATGAAAGAAAAAAATTTACATGAAGATTGTATAGGTCAAATATTTCGTTTAATGACTACATGTTTATATAATAAATATTGTAAAACTGATAAATATAATAGAATACGTATGGATAATTGGGAACAACAAAAAACAGTTCAAAATAAATGTAAAAAAATATGGTCAACAGTTAATTCAAATAATTTTAAATATAATACAGATTATTTTAGTTGTAAAAGAGATTTCTTACGTTTATTTGGTTTTCGTTTTCCTGAAATAAATTATAAAGTTAATGTTAATACAAATGTTAATTTAGATATTATATAGAAAATAAAAAAATTTGTATTTTAAAATAATTTATTTTAAAATTTAAATTAATTAAAATATTAAATTTTTTTATTTATCAGAATATTAATCTAAAATATTATAGAATTTTATAATTATTATATTTTAAAATAAAATTTAGGTGAGATAGCCTAGTGGTTTAAAGCGCTCCTCTGCTAAGGGAGTATACATTATAAATAGTATCCGGGGTTCGAATCCCCGTCTCACCTTAATTGCATCTGTAGCTCAGTTGGATAGAGTACTTGGCTACGAACCGAGCGGTCGAGGGTTCGAATCCTTCCAGATGCAATTTAAAATAATTTATTTTATTAAATTAATAATTTAAATATGCATAAAAATATTATTAAAAATTTTTTAACTTTTTATATTAATAAAACTTCAATTAAAAAAATAAAAACTATTATTAAAAAAAAAAAATTAAGAATTTTTGTTAAAGGTGGAGGATGTGGTGGTTTAAAATATGGTTTTATGTTAGTTAAAAAAAAAAATGAAAAAGATTTTTGTATAATTAAAAAAAAAATAATAATATTAATTGATTCTATTAGTTTTCAATATTTATCTGGTAGTTATTTATTTTATAAACATTATTTAGAAGAATCAAAATTTATTATTAAAAATTCAAATATTAAAACAACATGTCATTGTGGTTCTTCAATTAATTTTATTAAATTAAATTAAATTAAATTTAAAATTATTAATTATTTAATTTTAATTTTTAATTTAATAAATTTATTGATTATATTAATTATTATAATTAATAAAGTTTTAATATATCCTTGTATCTTAATTTGATGCATTTTATGTAATAAAATATATATAAAATGTGCAATTTTTCCTTTTATTATTATATTTTTATTTATTAGTTTTATTATTAAATAACCAATTGTATAAAATTTAGATAAAGATATTATAGTTCCGTAATCATTATATTTATATAAACTTAGTGGTTTATTATTTAAAATAGATAAAATATTTTTAAAACATAAATTTGCCATTTGATGAGCTGATTGAGCACGTGACGGAACAAATTTATTGTTACCTATTTTTAAAGATGCACAATCTCCAATAGCAAAAATACTTTCATTTAATGTAGTTTGTAAAGTTGGTTTAATTAATAATTGATTAATTTTATTAATTTTTAATCCATTTATATTTTTTATAAAACATGGCGCTTTAATACCAGCTGCCCAAATTATTAAATTAGCATTTATAAAAATATTTTTATTAGTTTTTAAACCATATTTATATACATATGTTACTATAGTTTTATTTATAATAATAATTCCAATTTTTTTAAGTTTATTATATACATTATATGAAATTTTAGGTGGTAATAAAGAAAGAATATTTTTACCAGCTTCTATAATTATAATATTTATTATTTTTTTATTAATATTATAACCATATTTTTTTAATTCTTTAATTAAATTTGCAATTTCAGCAGATAATTCTATCCCTGTTGCACCTCCTCCTACAATAATTATTTTTTTTTTTTTTTTATTACTTAATAAAATATTAAATATTTTTTTATGTAATAACATTGCTTGTTTAATATTATCTAAAAAAAAACAATTTTGTTTTACTCCTGGTATATTAAAATCATTAGATATACTACCTAATGAAATAACTAATATATCATATTTTAGTTTTTTTTTTTTATAATTTAAATTTTTTTTATATTTATATATTATATATTTTTTATATTTATTAATATTTATTAAATATCCTAATTTAAAATTATATTTATTAATATACGCATGATCATTAAAATTAATTGTATTTGTATTAGCATCTAAATAACCTGTTGAAATTTCATGCAATATAGGTTTCCATATATGATATGAATTTTTATCTATTAATGTTATATTTACTTTATGTTTTATTTTATGACTTAAAAGTTTAGTTAATTCTAAACCACTAATTCCACCACCTATTATTACTATATTTTTTTTTTTCATTTAAATTTCCTTTTTTTATTTATTTTATTATAATAATTTATTATTATTTAATTTAAAATTAAAATGTTTTATATTTATAATAAAATATAATATTAATAAATTTAAATATATATAAAATTAAAAATTATTGGTTATTTTATGAAATATACTTTTCAACCTTCTATTTTAAAAAGGAATAGAAAATATGGATTTAGAACTAAAATGTCAAATAAAAATGGTCGTAAAATTTTATCAAAAAGAAGACATAAAGGTAGAAAAAAATTAATTTCATATAAATAATTAAAATGATAAATTTTATTCTAAATAAAGATTTAAAAATATCAAATAATAATTTAATATTAAATTTTAAAAAGTCAACTTCATATAATAATAAATATTTTAATGTTATTAAAATTTTTAATAATTTAGAATATGCAAGATTAAATATAATTATTAATAAAAAACATATTAAATATTCGCATGACAGAAACCGTTATAAAAGAATAATAAAAGAAAGTTTTCGTATTAATAAATATTTGTTATCTTTATCAGATTTTATTATATTTTCAAAAAAAAAATTAAATAAATTAAGTAATTATAAATTTATTATAAATTTAAATAAAATTTGGACTTTTAAAAATTATTAATTTAATAAATTTAATTAATGAGAAATAAATTTTGATTATAAAACAAAAAATATTAATAATAATTTTATTTTTTTTTTTTTTAATTATACCAAATATATTTAGTAATATAGAAAAACAAAAAAAATATTTTAAAGAAAATTTAAATAATAATATTAATTTAAAATATAGTAGTATTATAAATAATGTAAATCAAAATTACAAAAAAATTAAAATAGAAAATGATGTACTATCTTTAATTATTAATACTAATGGTGGTATAATAGAAGAAGCTAAATTATTAAAATATAAAAAAGAATTAAATTCATCAGAATTATTTAAAGTTTTAGAAACTAATAATAAATTTATTTACCAAATTAAAAATGGTTTAATTAAAAAACAATATATATTTAATAATTTTAATAAAATAATTAATCCAAAATTTAAAGTTGAAAAAGAAAAAAATAGTATAATTAATAATAAAAATTATATTTCTGTTCCAATGTATTATAAGGATAATAATAATAATATTTTAATTAAAACATTTATATTAAAACGTAATTGTTATAAAATTAAAATAATTGATACATTTATAAATAATAATATAACACCTATTAAATTAAGTTATTTTGGACAAATTAAACAAAATATAAATTTACCTAAATATATAAATAATAATATAATTAATAAAAATTTTAGAGGAATAGCTTATTCATTAAATTCAGAAAAATACAAACAAATAACTTTTAAAGATAATATTAAATTAAATATAAATTTTAAATATGGTTGGATAGCAATGTTACAAAAATATTTTGTAACATCTATAATGCCAATTAATAAAATAAATAAAGTTTTATATAACGAAAAAATAAACCATAATATATACACAATTGGATTACAATCTAATTTTATAAATATTAAACCTTTTGAAATTAAAAATTATAAAACAGCATTATGGATAGGTCCTAAATTACAAAATGATATGGAAATATTATCACCTTATTTAATTAAAACAATAAATTATGGATTTTTATGGTTTATTTCTAAACCTTTATTTAAAATATTAGTATTAATAAATAATATAATTAATAATTGGGGTTTTTCTATAATATTAATAACGGTTTTTTTACGTATTATTATGTTACCCATATCTAAATTTCAATATATTTATTTAAAAAAAATAAAAATGTTAAATCCAAAAATAAAAAAAATTAAAAAAAAATATAAAAATAATTCTCATATATTAAATTCAAAAATATTAAAATTATATAAAATTAATAATATTAAACCATTATTAGGTTTAATACCTTTATTAATACAAATGCCAATATTTTTATCATTATATAATATTTTAATGGAGTCTGTTGAATTAAGACATACTAAATTTTTATTTTGGATAAATGATCTTTCATCAAAAGATCCATATTTTATTTTACCAATATTATTAAGTTTAACTATGTATTATACACAAAAAACTTCTTTTATAAATAAAAAGGATTCATTTAATAAAAATATAATAAATTATATTCCAGTTTTTATAAGTATTTTATTTTTTTGGTTTCCTTCAGGTTTGATTATTTATTATATAATAAATAATATTTTTATTATTTTACAACAAAAAATTTATTTTAAATAAATATAAATTTAATTTAATTTAAAATATCTTAAAAATATGAATAATTATAATACAATTATAGCTCAAGCTACGCCTATAGGTAGAGGTGGAATAGGAATTGTTCGTATTTCTGGTTTAAATAGTAAAAAAATTTCTTTTTTAATATTAAAAAAAACTCTTAAACCAAGGTATGCTAAATACACTTCATTTTATGATTTTAATAATAAAATTTTAGATAAAGGAATTGCTTTATGGTTTCCTAAACCAAATTCTTTTACTGGTGAAGATATTTTAGAATTACATTGTCATGGCGGACCTATTATTATTAATTTATTAATTGAAACTATTTTAAAAACAAAACAAGTACGTATTGCTAAACCAGGTGAATTTTTAAAACGTGCTTTTTTAAATAATAAATTAGATTTAATTCAAGTAGAAGCTATTTATGATTTAATTAATACTAATTCTATATTAGCAGCTAAATTAGCTATTAAATCAGTAAGCGGAGTTTTTTCTATTAAAATAAATAATATTATTAAATTAATTAATAATTTAAGAATAAATTTAGAAACACAAATAAATTTTACAAATGAAAATATAAATATGTTTACTAAAAAAGAAGTTAAAAAATATTTAAATAATATTATTAAAAATATTAATAATATATTAAAAAATTCAATTAAAGGTTATATGTTAAGAGAAGAAAAAAAAATAGTTATATTTGGTTTACCTAATGTAGGTAAATCAAGTTTAATTAATATTTTATCAAATGATAAAGTTTCAATAGTAACTAAATTTTTAGGTACTACTAGAGATATAATAAAACAAAATATTGAAATTAATAATATTCAAATTAATATAATTGACACAGCTGGTTTAAGATTAACTAAAAATAAAATAGAAAAAATTGGAATTAAAAAAACTATAAATATAATAAAACAATCTGATCATTTATTGTTTTTAATAAGTTCTATTAAAAAAAAAAATTTTTTAAATTTAAAATATGATTTTATTAAAAAAATTCCAAATAATTTACCTATCACAGTTATTAGAAATAAAATTGATTTAACAAAAGAATTGCCAGGAATATTTTTATTAAAAAATTATACTTTAATATGTTTATCAATAATTAGTTTAGATGGTATTATATTATTAAAAAAACATTTAAAAAAAATAGTTTTAAATAATAATTTTACAGAAAGTATTTTTTTTTCGCGTTTAAGGCATTTAGAATTATTAAAAAAAGCAAAATATTATTTAATAAAATCTAAAAAAAAAATAAAATATATGTTTTATAAAGAATTATTAGCAGATAAATTAATATTAGTTAATAATGAATTAAATAAATTAATTGGTATTAAAAAAGATCAAAATATAATAAATGAAATTTTTTCAAATTTTTGTATTGGTAAATAATTTTTTTTATAAATTATTTAATTAATATTTTTGTCTTTAACTAATATATATATATATATAACATAATATACTTTTTAAATTATTGTTTTTTTAAAATAAATAAAAAAGGGTATTGTTATTAAAACATTATTTTTAAATTTTAAATCTAAAATTAAACGTGTTAAAAAAGCAATAAAATCATTAAAAAAAAAAAATGGTATAATTTTAATTGATGATAAAAATAGAGAAAATGAGGGAGATATTATTTTTGCTGCTGAAAATATAACAATACCTCAAATGGCTTTAACTATTAGAAATTGTAGTGGAATTGTTTGTTTATGTATAACTGAAAAATTAAGGAAAAAATTTTTTTTACCAATGATGGTTATTAAAAATTCTAGTAAATTTCAAACTCCTTTTACTATAAGTATTGAATCAAAGAAAAATGTTACTACTGGTGTATCAGCTCATGATCGTATTAATACAATTAAAACTATTTTATATAATAATAAAAATTTTTGTTTTAATATGCCAGGTCATATTTTTCCTTTATGTGCAAATCCTGGTGGGTTATTAATTAGACGTGGTCATACTGAAGCAACAATAGATTTATTGAATTTATCAGGATTTAAAAAAATTGGAGTATTATGTGAATTAACAAATAAAGATGGAAGTATGTCAAAAATAAAGGAAATTATTATTTTTTCTAAAAAAACAAAAATGCCTATATTAACTATAGAAGATATTATTATTTATATGCATTACAAAAAAATATTTAAAAATTTTTTTTAAAAAATATTATATTTTAATAATTTAATATTATTAATAAATAAATGTTAATTTATTTTTTATAAATTTTAATTATATGTTATTAAAATTAATTTATTATCCTAATAAAAAATTAAGAGAAAAATCAAAAAAAGTAAATAAAATAAATTTTAAAATTAAAAATATTATATATAATATGTTTAAACTTATGTATAAAAAAAAAGGTATAGGTTTAGCTGCAATTCAAATAGGGATTAATAAAAAAATATTTATAATTGATATTTCTAAAAATAATAATAAAAAATTAATTTTTATAAATCCAAAAATTTTAAAACAAAAAGGTAAAATATTTTTAAATGAAGGTTGTTTATCTATACCTAATTTTTTTGGTACAATAAAGAGATATTCATATATTAAAATAATGGCATTAAATTTAAATAATAATGTATTTATATCTAAATTTATTAATATTAAATCAGTATGTGTACAACATGAAATAGATCATTTAAATGGTAAATTATTTATTGATTTTTTATAATAACTAAAATTCTATTGAATTAGGTGTTCTAGGAAAAGGTATAACATCTCTGATATTTTTTAATCCAGTTATATAACTTAAAATACGTTCAAAACCTAAACCAAATCCAGAATGGGGTATTGAACCATATTTTCTAATATCTCTATACCACCAATATTTTTTTTTTATTAATTTAGATTCTTTTATTCTTTTATCTAATATATTTAATTTATCTTCACGTTGTGAACCTCCAATTATTTCACCAATTTCAGGAACTAAAATATCCATATTAGATACAGTTTTATAATCTTTATTAATTTTCATATAAAATGATTTAATATATTTAGGATAATTTTTAATTATTACTGGTTTTTTAAAATATTTATCAGTTAAATAACGTTCATGTTCAGAAAATATATCTAATCCCCATTTTACAGGAAATTTAAAATTAATATTTGATTTTAATAAAATTTTAATTGCTTCACTATAATCAATTTGTTCAAATTTATAATATATAAAATTAATTAAATGATTAATTTTTTTTTTATTAATTTTATTATTTAAAAAATATAAATCATCATATCTTTTATTTAAAATTTTTTTTAAAATATATTTTAACATATTTTCAGAAAGATTTATTATATCTTTTAATGTAGCAAATGCAATTTCTGGTTCAATCATCCAAAATTCTGATAAATGTCTACTCGTATTTGAATTTTCAGCACGAAAAATTGGTCCAAAAGTATAAATTTTGGAACAAGAACATGCATAAGTCTCAGCTGTTAATTGACCAGATACTGTTAAAAATGTTTTTTTACCAAAAAAATCTTTTTTATAATTAACATTACTATTATTATATGGAATTTTATTAAAATTTAAAGTTGATACTTTAAACATATTACTATAACCTTCTGTATCAATACAAGTAATTAAAGGTGTTGCAATCCACAAAAAATTATTTTTATGTAAATATTTATGTATTGATTGCATTAAAGTATGTCTTATTCTAGTAATTGCACTTATTAAATTTGTTCTAGGTCTTAAATGAGCAATTTCTCTTAAATATTCTTTACTATGATACTTTGATGTAATTGGATATTTTTTTAAATTTTTAATTAAACCAACAATTTTAATTTTAATTGCTTTTATTTCAAAATTTTGTTTTTTTCCTATAGATAAAGTTAATAAACCTATAATTTCAACTGAATAGCCAATTTTTAAATTTAAAATATCATTATAATTTTTTATTTGTTTATTTATAATAATTTGACATGGTTTTAAACATGAACCATCATAAATTGAAATAAATAATATTCCTTTTTTTGAGGTTCTTTTTGTTTTTATCCAACCATTAATTATTATTTTTTTATTTATTTTTTTAAAACCTTGTATTATTGAATTAATTGTTACATTCATAATTTTTAATTTTAAATAATAATATTTTAAATATTGTAAAATTATATTTTAAAATATTTATTTTTATAAAAAAAATTAATTATAATAAAATTAGTTAATAAACAAAATTCAGATAATCTAATATTTTGTGGTCTAAAATTAGGATTTATTTTTATTAATTTAAATTGTTTTATTGTAAATATTTTTTTTAAATTTTTTTTTATTTTTTTTCTACATTGTTTAAAAGATTTTTTAATTATTAATATTAAAATACTAATATTATTTACAAAATATTTTTTAATATATGGTTTTAAAACTAAAAAAATAGATTTTATTTTAGGTATAGGTATAAAAGATTTTTTTGATATTTCAAATATAGGTATAATATTATAAAAATATTTAATAATAATACTAATTCTTCCATTTTTAATATTTATAATTTTATTTGAAAATTCTTTTTGTAATATTATATATATACATTTTATATAATATAAATGTTTAATAATATAAAAAATAAAATTAGTTGTTATATTATATGGTATATTACCTATAAATTTAATTAAATAACCTAATTTTTTAATTAATTTTGATAAATTAATTTTTAATATATTTTTTTTATAAATTATTATTTTTTTTTTTTTAAATTGTAAATATTTTTTTAAAAAATTAATTAAATTTAAATCAATTTCAATTAAAATAATTTTATATATATTTAAAATTATTAATTTTGAAAATATTCCAAAACCAGGACCTATTTCTATTAATATATCTGTTTTTTTAATTTGAATAATATAAATTATTATATTATTTATATATAAATTATTTAAAAAATTTTGACTTAATTTTTTATTAGGAATAAATTTTTTTATAATATTTAACATTTAATTTATAATTTTAATAATTTAATTTATAATTAATTATTTTATTTTTTAAATTTTATAAATATACTTTTAAATTAAATTAATAAATTTTATAAATATAATATTATAAATAAATTTTTATAAAATGCGTCTGGGTGGAATTGAACCACCGACTTTCATTGTGTCAAAATGATACTCTAACCATCTGAGTTACAGACGCTATAAATAATTTAAAATTATTAAAATATTTATAAATATTATATTATATTATATTATATTATAAAATAAAAAATATTAAATGAAATACATTTTTAATAATAAATTAATTAAAAATAAAAAAATATAAAATAAATTTAATAAATTTTTTAAAATATATTAATAATAAATTAATATTTTAATATATATATTTTTTATTATAAATATATAAATTAAATTTAAAATATTTTAATAAATTAAAATTATTAGTATAAATATATTATTATATAATTTATAATTTAAAATATTAAATTAATAAATTTAAAATATTAAATAATAAATAATTATTAATATAGTTTAATTTAATATAATATTAATTAATAAAATTTATAAATTAAATAGGTAATATTTTGATTATTATAAAAAAACCAAATTGGATTAAAATTAAAATAAAAAAAAAAAAAAAAAATATTAATAATATTAAAAATATTTTTATTAAAAATAATATTAATTCAGTTTGTAAAGAAGCTAAATGCCCTAATTTATATGAATGTTTTAATAAAGGTGTTTCGACATTTATGATTTTAGGAAATATTTGTACTAGAAATTGTAATTTTTGTAATATTAAAAAAGGTAGACCAAAAAAAATAAATTTAAATGAACCTAAAAAGTTATTAAAAGTTATTAATTATATTAAATTAAAATATATTGTAATAACATCTGTTAATAGAGATGATTTAATTGATGGCGGAGCTAAACATTTTTATAATTGTATCAAAAAAATTAAAAAAAATAAAAATATTATAATTGAAATACTAGTTCCAGATTTTCGTAATTGTATGAATAATGCTCTGAAAATATTAAATTTTAATAATCCTAATATATTTAATCATAATTTAGAAACTACATTTAATGTTTACAATAAAATTTTATTAAATTCAAAATATAAAAGATCATTAAAACTTTTAAGAAAATTTAAAAATATACAATCTAAAATTCCAACTAAATCTGGTTTAATGGTAGGTTTAGGTGAAAAAATCATCGAAATTTTCGAGACTTTTTATGAATTAAAAAATAATGGAGTTAATATAATTACTATAGGTCAATATTTACAACCAAGTTATAAACATATAAATGTTAAAAAATATATTAAACCAAAACAATTTAATATTTTTAAAATAAAATTATTAGAAATGGGTTTTAATTATGCATTCTGTGGACCCTTTGTTCGATCATCTTATAATGCAGATTTTCAATATAATGAATATAAAAATTAATATAATTTTGAAATATTACATTTTATAAAAAAGTATTAATTTTAATATTTATTTAATAAATTAAATTAATAAAAATATTTTATTAATTTAACATATTTATTTAATTTAATAATACATTAAATTTAAATAATTTTACGATTCATTATATTACAAATTTGTTTATAATTTAGTGTTTCATATTTAATTAAAGCATCTTTCATAGAATATAAAATATCTATATTTTTAATTAATAAATTACGAGCTTTAATATAATTTTTTTCTATTATTAATTTTATCTCTTGATCTATCATATATAATGTTGCATCTGATATATATTTTGTTGTTATTTTATTATTTTCTAAAAATATTGAATCATTTGTTTCATTATTATATAAAAGAGGTCCTAATTTTTCAGAAAAACCCCATTTAGTAATCATATTTCTTGCAATTAAAGTAGCTACTTTTATATCATTATAAGCTCCAGTTGATATATTTTTTTTACCATATACTAATTCTTCAGCTATTCTTCCACCATATAAAGTAGATATTTGACCATTTAATTTTTTTAAATTTTCATTTATAGAATCAGATTTAGGAATAAAACAAGTTACTCCTAAAGTATAACCTCTAGGTATAATAGTAACTTTATGTATTGGATCATGTTTAGGAATTAAATAACCTATAATAACATGTCCTGATTCATGAAATGCTATTAATTCCTTTTGTTTATTTGTCATTACCATAGAATTTCTTTCAACACCCATAATAATTTTATCTTTTGATTTTTCTAATTCATTCATAGTGATTTTTTTTTTTTTTAAACGAACAGTTAATAAAGCAGCTTCATTAATTAAATTTGATAAATCTGCTCCTGAAAATCCAGGAGTACTTCTAGCAATTAAAGATAAATCAACATCATTTGATATAATTACATTACGTGTATGTATTTTTAAAATTTCTTCTCTTCCTTTTATATCAGGTAAATTAATATATATTTTTCTATCAAAACGTCCTGGTCTTAATAATGCATTATCTAACATATCTGGTCTATTTGTTGCCGCGATAATAATAACATTTTGATTAATTTCAAAACCATCCATTTCAACTAATAGTTGATTTAATGTTTGATCTCTTTCATCATTTCCTCCATTTATCCCTATTCCTCTTTTTTTACCAACAGCATCTATTTCATCAATAAAAATAATACATGGTGTATTTTTTTTAGCTTGATCAAACATATTTCTAACTCTAGAAGCACCTACTCCTATAAACATTTCTACAAAATCTGATCCAGAAATTGAAAAAAATGACACATTTGATTCACCAGCAATAGCTTTAGCTAATAAAGTTTTTCCAGTACCAGGAGGTCCAATCATTAAAACACCCTTTGGAATTTTACCCCCTATTTTTTTAAATTTATTAGGATATTTTAAAAAATCAATAATTTCACTTATTTCTTCTTTAGCTTCATCGCAACCAGCTATATCTTTTAAAGTTATTTTAATTTTATTTGATTTTGATAATTTACTCTTATTTTTATTAAAAGATATTGCTTTTTTACTACTATTATAGATTTGTTTTGTAAAATATATCCAAAAACAAATAAATAATAATATTGGAATCCAAGATGAAATTATTGTTATTATTATATTATTATTACTTTTATTATGTTCTTGTCCTATAATTTTGACATTTTTAATTAATAATGTATCTAATAATTTATTATCATCTATTGGTATATAAGTATTATAAATATCATTATTTTTTTTAATAACATTAATTTCTTTATCATTAATTTTAACTTCTTTTATTTTATTTTGTGTCAGTTCTGTTATAAATTTAGAATATTCAATATAATTATTATTATATGATTTATAAATTACATTTTGTATAAAAAACATTATAAAAAAAATTATAAAAACATAAGCTATTATTTTTTTTATTATTTTTTTCATTTTTTTTTCCTTTTATTTAAATTTATTTAAATTTTTTTATAAATTTAAACTTAAAAGCAATTATATATACTTCTTTAGAATTTGAATGTGAAGAAATTGGTTTAAATATTTTTATTTTTTTAAACATATTTAAAATATATTTAATATAATATTCATAATTATTACCTTGAAATATTTTAATTATACATATACCACCTTTTTTTAATATATTTTTAATAATTTTTATTACTAATTTTATTAAATTAATTGATTTTGGAATATCAATTGAAGATATACCACTTATATTAGGTGAAATATCTGACATTACAATATTAACACTATTATAACCTATATAATTAGTTATTTTATTAATAAAATTAACATTTAAAATATTTTCTACAATACATATTACATTTTTAATAGGATTTATTTTTTTAATATCATAAGCAATAACATAACCATTTTTACCTATTTTTTTACTTGCATATTTCGACCAACCTCCAGGTGCAGCTCCTAAATCAACTACAATCATATTGGGTTTAAATATTTTATAATGTTTTTGAATTTCTGAAATTTTAAACCAAGCTCTTGATCTTAATTTTTTTTTTTTTACATAATAAATATATTTATCTTTAAAATTTCTTTTTAACCAATTATTTTTAATCATATATATATATATTAAAATTTAAAATATTTATTATAATTCAAAAAAAAATATAAGTCAATAGTTATATTTAAAAATATTAAAAATTAATTATAAATTTATAGGTATTAAAAAAATGAAAAAAATAAATAAAAATAATTTCATAATAAATATTATTAAAAAAGATTTATTAAATAAAAAATATAAAATAATAAAAACTAGATTTCCTCCAGAACCAAATGGTTATTTACATATAGGACATGCTAAATCTTTATTTTTAAATTCGTATATATCAAAAAAATATAACGGTATTTTTAATTTACGTTTTGATGATACTAACCCAATTTATGAAAATATTAAATATATTAAATCTATTATAGAAGATATTAAATGGTTAGGTATAAAAATTAATAATATTTATTATACTTCAAATTATTTTAATAAAATATATAAATATGCAATTATATTAATTAAACAAAATTTAGCTTATATTGATAAATTATCTAAAAATAAAATTAAAAAATATAGAGGTACTTTAATTAATTTAGGAAAAAATAGTCCTTATAGAAATCAAAGTATAAAAAAAAATTTAAAAATATTTAAAAAAATGAGAAAGGGTTATTTTTCAGAACAATCATTATGTTTACGTGCTAAAATAAATATGTCTTCTAACAATATAATAATGAGAGATCCAATATTATATAGAATTAAATATAATTTACATCATCAAACTATTAAAAAATGGTGTATTTATCCAACTTATGATTTTTCACATTGTATTTCTGATGCATTAGAAAAAATTTCACATTCATTATGTACATTAGAATTTATAGATAATCGTACTTTATATAATTGGATAATTAAAAATATAAAAATTAAATTTAACCCTTGTCAATATGAGTTTTCAAAATTAAATTTAACATTTTCTATTTTATCAAAAAGAAAATTGAAATTTTTAGTTAATAATAAATTTGTAAATGGTTGGAATGATCCAAGAATGCCTACTTTATCAGCTTATAAAAGAAGAGGTTATGATAATAATGCTATTATTTCTTTTTTAAAAAATATAAATATAAATAAACAAGAAAATATAATTGATATAAATGTATTAGAATCTTATATTCGAGACAATTTAAATATTAATGCTTTACGTATAATGGGAGTATTAAATCCATTAAAAATAATTTTAATAAATATGTTAAAACATACTGAAATGATTTTAATGTTAAATCATCCCAAAAAACAAAAAATGGGTTTTCGTTTAGTTCCATTTCATTATAAAATTTATATTGAAAGATCAGACTTTAAAGAAAAAAAAATTAAAACATATAAAGGATTAATTTTGGGAGATAAAATAAGATTAAGAAATTCTTATATAATAAAAGCAAAAAAGATTATTAAAAATATTTGTGGTATTATTAAAATTATATTTTGTCATTATTATTCAAATACTTTAAATAAAAATCAAAATGGTTATAAAAAAACTAATGTTATTCATTGGGTTTCAAAACAATATTCTATAATTATTAATGTAAATTTATATAATTATTTATTTAAAAAATCTAATATTATTAAAAAAAAAAATTTAATTAAAGAAATAAATCCATTTTCTTTAATTATTAAAAATTGTTATGTTGAACCTAGTTTATTTTATTATAATAAAAAAAAAAAATATCAATTTGAAAGAATAGGTTATTTTTATATAGATAATAATAAATATAAATATAATTTAATTTTTAACAGAATAATTACATTAAAAATAAAAAATAAAAATAATTACATTAATTAACAAATATTAATATTAATTTTTTAAAATATTAAATATTTATAAAGTAAAATAAAATGGAAATAAAAAGACAAATAATTTTTGATACGGAAACAACAGGTTTAAATAAATTTGGTTTACCTTATTTAGGTCATCGTATTATTGAAATTGGAGCAATAGAATTAATAAATAGAAAATTTACTGGTAAAATTTTTCATTCATATATAAAACCTAATAGATTAATTGATGCAAAAGCATTTTCTATACATGGGATTAGTAATGAATTTTTAAATAATAAAAAAAAATTTTCAGATATAGCAAATGATTTTTTAAAATTTATCAAAAATACAGATTTAATAGCTCATAACGCAATGTTTGATGTTAACTTTATAAATTATGAATTTTCTTTATTAAATAAAAAAATTCCAAAAATAGAAAATTTTTGTAATATAATTGATACTTTATCTATAGCACGTAAATTATTTCCTGGAAAAAATAATAGTTTAAATGCATTATGTAAACGTTATGAAATTGATAAAAGTAAACGAATTTTCCATAGTGCTTTAGTTGATGCTAAATTATTATCAAAAATTTATTTATTTATGACTGGAGGTCAAAAATCTTTAAAATTAGATAAATATAATTTATATAAAAAAAAAATATCAAAATTTACTAATATAACATATGCTAATAAAGAAGATATTTTAAAACATTTTTTTTTTTTAAAATTTAATTAAATAAATTATTTAAGTTAATTATTTTTAAAGTTATATATTATATTAATTATTTGGTTAATACGATATAAAACGGTTTTTTTTTTAATTATATATATAATATCATTTATATTTGGAGTTTTTATATTACCAGTGATAATAATACGTAATGGCATACATATTTCATACATTTTTAATTTAAATTGTTTTTTAATTTTTAAAATTATTAAATTAATATTATTATTATTCCAAAATTTATTTTTTTTGAATTTATTATAAATAATTATTAATATTTTATAAATATGTTTAAATTTTAAAATTTTTTTAAACATAAAATAATTTAATAAAATTTTTTTTTTATATATATATTTAAATAATTTAACCATTTCAATTAAATTTTTACAACGTTTTTTAAATAATTTAATAACACTTTCTATTTTTGGTATTTTATTTATATTTAAATTAATATTATCTATATATGATAATATTTTTTTTTTAATTTTAACAATAGGCATTTTTTTCATATAATTTTGATTTAACCAATTTAATTTTTTAATATCAAAAATACTATTTGATTTAATAAAATTTTTAAAACTAAAACATTTTTTCATTTCATTAATTGTAAATATTTCTTTATTTTTATATGACCATCCTAATTTTAATATATAATTAATAATAGCTTCAGGTATATATCCTTTTTTTTTATATTCATTTATATCATTAATACAATTTCTTTTTGAAAGTTTTTTTTTATTTTTATCTAAAATTATTGATACATGTGCATATTTTGGAATTTTTTGATTTAAAACTTTAAATATATTAATTTGTCTTGGAGTATTATTTATATGTTCAACACCTCTAATAATATGAGTAATATTCATATTTATATCATCTATAACAGAACTAAAATTATAAGTAGGAATACCATTTTCTCTACAAATTATTAAATCATCTAATTCTTTATTATTTATTTTAATTAATCCTCTTATTTTATCATTAAAAATTACAAAACCATTATTAGGATTACGAAAACGTATTACATATTGTTTTTTTTTTTTAATAAAATTAGTACAAAATTTATCATAACGTGGTTTTATTTTATTTTTAATTTGATAATTTCTTAATAAATTTAAACGATTTTTTGAACAATAACATTTATATGCATTTCCATCATTTAACATTTTTTTAATAATTAACATATATTTATAAATATTATTTGTTTGAAAGAATGGATCTTTATCCCAATTAATATTTAACCATTTTAATCCATTAATTATAGAATTAATTGATTTATTATTTGAACGATAAATATCAGTATCTTCCATCCTTAATATAAATAAACCCTTATTACGACGACTAAATAACCATGAATATAATGCTGTTCTTACTCCACCAATATGTAAAAACCCAGTTGGACTTGGTGCAAATCTAGTTATTATTTTCATAAATTATCTTATTTATAATTTTAAAATTATATTTTAAAATTATTTAATTAATAAATATTTTAAAATTAAATATAATAAAAATAAATATTTTTAATTTAATTATTTAAATTTTAAATTTTTAAATAATATTATAATTTATTAATTTATTGTTTTTAATACCAATACATATGTTTTTATAACCTTTATATATTAATTTAATTGCATAAGTACCCATACTATACCCTAAAATTCTATCATATACTACAGGTTTTCCTCCTCTTTGAATATAACCTAAAATAACTGTTTTTATTTGTTTTTTAATTTTTTTTTTAATATATTTAGAAAATTTTTGAATATTATAAATATTTTCAGTAATAATTATGATTGCATTTTTTAACCCATTTAATATTTTTAATTTAATTTCATTAATTAAATTATTAATATTAAATTTAATTTCAGGAATTATAAAAAATTCACATTTTCCAGCAATAGCTGCCGCTATTGTTAATTTACCACAATTTCTTCCCATAACTTCAATTATAAAAATACATTCATGTGAATAAGCAGTATCACGTATATTATCTATTGATTCTACTATAGTATTTAAAGCAGTAAAATACCCTATAGAATAATCTGTATATAAAATATCATTATCAATTGTTCCAGGTAAATTTATACAAGAAATTTTTTTTTTAATTAAATATTTAGAACCAATATATGTTCCATTACCGCCTATAATAATTATTGAATTAATTTTTTTTTTTTTTAAATTATTAATAGATTTACATATAATATTTTCATTTTTAAATTTTTTAAATCTAGAAGATCCTAAAAATGTACCACCATTATTATTTAAATTTAATAATTTATAATTTTTAATTTGTATAATTTTATTTTCATATAAACCTTTATAACCATTAAAAATACCAAAAATATTAAATTTATATATAAAAGCAGCATTTAAGACACCATTAATAATATAATTCATACCAGGTGAATCACCACCACTAGTTAATATACCAATATTTTTCATTTTAAAATCCTTTTTAAATTACAAAATTATTAATTATATATAATAAATTTTTAATTTAAATTTTATTATAAATATATTTAAAATTAATAATTTTTTAAAAAAAAATGAGTATAAATAATTTATTAAATTTTCAAATTCAAAAAATTATTAAAAAATTTATTTATATTAAAAAAAAAAATAAATATATTATAAAAAAAAAAAATATTAAATTAATTTATATAAAATTTAAAAATATAATTTTATTTAATAAAAATAATTTTTATACAAAATTAACAAAAAAATATTATTTAATTAAAAATTTTTTAAATAAAATTAAATTTTTAAAAAAAAATATATATGATAATATTGAATTATTAGATATATATAATCAAACAAAAGATATTGAAATTATATATTATATTAAAAAAAAAAATATTAAAATAAATAATATAATTAAAAAATTAGAAAATATATGTATATTTACAGGAAAAAATGATAAATTAAGTTGTTATTTAAATATTAAATCAGGCACTGGAGGTATAGAATCACAAGATTGGTGTAATATTTTATTAAAGATGTATTTAAAGTGGGCTGAAAAAAAAAACTTTAAAATTAAATTTGTAAAAGAATCAATTGGTAATATTAATGGTATTAAATCAATAACGATTAAAGTTATTGGAAATTATGCTTATGGTTGGTTACGTACTGAAACTGGTATACATAGACTAGTTAGAAAAAATTTATTTAATAAAAAAAGACATACATCTTTTGGTTCAGTTTTTGTATATCCTATAATTAAAAAAAATATTAATATAAATATAAAAAAAACTGATTTACGTATAGATTGTTATAAATCTTCTGGTTCAGGAGGTCAACATATAAATAAAACTGAATCAGCTGTAAGAATTACGCATTTACCTACTAATTTTATTACACAATGTCAAAAAACTCGTTCTCAATATAAAAATAAAATTACAGCTATTAAAAAATTAAATATAAAATTATTAAATTTTACATTTAAAAAAAAAAAAAAAAATAAAAAATCTATTTCTTGGGGTAATCAAATTAGATCATATTTTTTAGATAACTCTTTTATTAAAGATATGAGAACTAATTTAAAAATTAATAATATAAAATATGTATTAAATGGAAATTTAGATTTTATAATTATAAAAAATTTAAAGGCTGAATTATAAAATGATTATTAAAAAATTTTTAAATATAAATTATAAAATTAAAAAATTATATATTATAAAAAAAAAAAAAAAAAAAAATTTTTTTATAAATATTAATACATCTATTCAAATTAATAAAAAATATTATAATAAAGATATTAAAACTTTAAAAAAAATTAATAAAAAAATTGTTATTGCAGGTAGAATTATAAATAAAAGAATAATGGGTTCAGCAACATTTATTAAAATAAAAGATATGTGGGGTTATATTCAATTATATATAACAAAAAATAATTTTTCTTATCATTTATATAAAAAAAAAATAATCAAATGGAATTTAGGAGATATTTTAGGAGCTAAAGGTATATTATTTAAAACTAAAACTGGAGAATTATCTATTTTATGTAAAAAATTATATCTTTTAAAAAAAGCTATACGTATATTACCAAATAAATTTAATAATGTTTTAGATAAAGAAATTATATATAGACAACGTTATTTAGATTTAATTATTAATAATAACTCAAATAATATTTTTAAAATTCGTTCTAAAATAATATTATATATTAGAAATTATATGAATATAAATAAATTTATTGAAGTAGAAACTCCAATTATTCAAACAATTCCAGGTGGAGCTTCAGCTAAACCTTTTAAAACTTATCATAATGCTTTAAATATTAAAATGTATTTAAGAATTTCTCCAGAACTATATCTTAAACGTTTAATAATAGGTGGTTTTGAAAGAGTATTTGAAATTAATAAAAATTTTAGAAATGAAGGTATATCATATAAACATAACCCTGAATTTACTATGATGGAAATTTATATGGCATATTCTGATTATAAAATTTTAATTAAATTTATTGAATCTTTATTTAAAAATATAATTAAATATACTTTTAATAAAACACAAATATTATATAAAAAATATTTATTTAATTTTAATAAACCATTTAAAAAAATTACTATGTATAATTCAATAAAAAAATATTATAAACATATTAATTTTAAATATATTTATAATGTTTTTTATCTTAAAAAAATTTTTAAATCTATTAATATTAAAAATAAAAAATATTATAAAATTGGAAATTATATTAATAAAATATTTGAAATTATAGTAATACCATATTTAATTCAACCAACATTTATTTTAGAATATCCAATCGAAGTTTCACCTTTATCTAAAAGAAAATATAATAATCCTAGTATAGCTGATAGGTTTGAACTATTTATTGCAGGTTTAGAAATTTGTAACGGATTTTCAGAATTAAATAAATCAAAGGAACAATATCAAAGATTTAAAGAACAAATTAAGAATATGAATAATAATAATATAATATTTAAAGATAAAGATTATATAAAAGCTTTAGAATATGGAATGCCTCCAACTGCTGGTTTAGGAGTAGGTATAGATCGTTTAATAATGATATTAACCAATAGTAAAACAATAAAAGATGTTATATTATTTCCGACAATGCGTAAAATTATTTAATAATTAAATTTATTAATTATATTATTTTTAAATATTATATATATTTTTATTATAAATTTTATTGAAAATAATATATTATAAATTATATTTAAAATAAGCGGAATGGAGCAGTTGGCAGCTCGTCGGGCTCATAACCCGAAGGTCGTTGGTTCAATTCCAACTTCCGCAATTTAATTAAATATATTTTATTTAGATTTTAATACAATATAAATATTAATATATAAGAGAAATTATTATGTGGAATAATTATAATAATATAAAAATTTTAAAGGGTTTAGAAGTAGTTAAAAAATGTCCAGGAATGTATATAGGTAGTATTGATAACGGTTATGGTTTACACCATATGGTTTTTGAAATTATAGATAATTCTATAGATGAATTTATTATTAATTATTGTAATAAAATTTTAATTACTATACATAATGATAATTCAATATCTATACAAGATAATGGTAAAGGTATACCAATTAATATTTATTCAATTAAAAAAAAAACAATTGCTGAAATATTAATGACTATTTTACATACTGGTAATAAATTTAATAATAATTATAATATTAAAACTGGAGGATTGCACGGTGTTGGTTTATCTGTTGTTAATGCTTTATCTAAAAAATTAAAATTAATAATTTATAAAAACAATATAATTTATAAACAATTTTATATTAATGGAATATCTATTAATAAATTTCAAATAATTAAAAAAACTAAAAAAAGGGGAACTGTTATTCGTTTTTGGCCTAATTTATTTATTTTTAATAATATAATTACTTTTAATTATTATATTTTATTAAAATATTTACATAAATTAACATTTTTAAATCCAAAAATTAAAATATTTATAAGAAATTTATATAATAATAAAAAAGATTTTTTAATACATTATGGAGGAATAAATTCATATATTAAATTTTTAAATAAAAAAAAAAAAAATATTCATAAAAAAATATTTAGAATTTCAGTAATTATTAAAAATATTAATATTGATATTGCAATTAAGTGGAGTAATAAAATATATGAAAAAATATATTGTTTTACTAATAATATTCAACAAATAGATGGAGGCAGTCATCTTATTGGTTTAAAAAAAGGTATTATTAAATTTTTAAATAATTTTATATTTAAAAAAAAAAAAATAACAAATGATGATATTAGAATTGGATTATTTGGAATTATTTCAATTAAATTATGTAATCCTATTTTTTCATCACAAACTAAAAATAAATTAATTTCACAAAAATTAGAAAAAATAATTGAATTAATTACAATTAAAAAATTTAATAAATATTTAAATAAAAATAAAATAAATAAAAAATTAATTATTAAAAAAATTATAAATTCTTACAAATATAGAAAAAATATAATACAATTAAATAAAATATCTATTAAAACAAAAAATATTAAAATTAATTTAATAAATAAATTAGCTAATTGTCAAGAAAAAAACCCAATTTTAAAAGAATTGTATTTAGTTGAAGGAGATTCAGCTGGCGGATCTGCAAAACAAGGTAGAAATAGAAAAACACAAGCTATTTTACCTTTAAAAGGTAAAATTTTAAATGTTGAAAAATCCAATTTTAATAAAATAATAAATTCTAAAGAAATATTATGTTTAATTTCTGCAATTGGAATTAATATTTATAAAAAAAAATATAATATTAATAAAATTAAATATAATAAAATTATAATTATGACAGATGCAGATGTTGATGGTTCACATATTCGTACACTATTATTAACTTTTTTTTATAGACAAATACCTAAAATTATAGAAAAAGGATATATATATATTGCTCAACCACCTTTATATAAAATACAAAATAAAAATATAAAATATTATATAAAAGATAATAAAAATATGAATAAATATAAAATAAATATTGCAATTAAAAATACTAAATTAATAAATATTAAAAAAAAAATATGTTTTAAAAAAAAAATGTTAAAACAAATAATATATGAATATTTTATTATTAAAAAAGAAATTAATAATAATAAAAAATATCCATATGATTTAATTATAAATTTAATTTATTTTCCTTTATTTATTGAATTTAATAATTTTAATAATTATAAAATAATTAAAAAATGGTTATTTTTTTTAATAAATAAATTAAACAAAAAATATAAAAAAAAATTTATTTATTATACAGTAAAAATAATTAAAAATATTAATATTAATATATTTGAATTGTTATTTTGTAAACATATTTATGGTAATAATATTTATTATAAAGTAAATTGTTTTTTTTTTAATAATATTAAATATAAAAAAATACTTTATTTAAATAAAAAATTATACTTATTATTTAATAAAAATACATATATAATCAAAAATAAAAAAAAAAAAAAAGTATATTCTTTTGATAATACTTTAAATTGGTTATTTAAAGAAATTAATAATAAATTTAATATTAAAAGATATAAAGGTTTAGGAGAAATGAATCCAGAACAATTATGGGAAAGCACTATGAATCCTAAAAACAGAAATATGTTAAATGTATATATAAAAGATACAATATATGCAAATAAATTGTTTGATATTTTAATGGGAAACAATGTAAAATTAAGACGTAATTTTATTAAAATTAATTCATTAAATTTTATTGATATATATACATAAAATATTTATAAATTTAAAGTTAATTTTTAAGCCGGGTTCTGTCATGAGTAGTAATTTATCTAGACTAATAATTACTTATTAGTTCAAGCAGTTAACCCAGATTTAGTATGAGCCATACAATCTTTACTTAACTTTGCACTAGGTGGAGTTTGCAATATTACAAGTTTCAAGTGTAATATGTTAAAAACAATTTCACCATATCTATAAAATTTATAGATAGTTTATTTTCTGTTGCACTAGTCGTAATTTAATCTCAGGTATTACCTGACACCTTGCTCTTTTAGTGCCCAGACTTTCCTCCTTTATTTAAATAAAAGGCTACTACTTAATTAACTTATAAATTATTATAATATAAAACAATAATATTTATTTTAATATATTTAAAAATATTTTAAGTATATTATATAATATTAAATATATTTATTAAAATATTTTTAAAAATATATTAAATATTATATAATATTAAATATTATATATATATATTATATATTATTAAATAAATTTATTAAAATGTTTGTTTAAAATATATTAGATATATTATATAGTATTAAATAAGATTTTAAAAATATTAAAATTAAAATAATATATTAAATAATATTTAAAATTTTAGGATAATAATAATGATTTTAAAAAAAATAAATCGTATAATGTTTCCTGTTAGCTTAGTTTTATTTGAATTAATAGTTTACGTTACTAATGATATGATGCAACCTGCTATGTTAGAAGTTGTAAAATATTTTCATGTTAGTACAGAATGGATACCAACATCTTTAACAGCCTATTTATCTGGAGGTATGTGTTTGCAATGGTTTTTTGGACCATTATCTGATAAATATGGTAGACGACCAATTATGTTTTTTGGTGTTTGTTTTTTTATTTTTAGTTGTTTATTAATTACTTTAACTATTAATATTAAACAATTTATGTTTGTACGTTTTCTTCAAGGAATGGGATTATGTTTTATTGGAACTGTTGGTTATACTACAATACAAGAAACATATGAAGAAAAACGTTGTATTAAATTAATAGCATTAATGGCTAATATAGCATTAGCAGCTCCATTGTTAGGTCCATTAGGAGGTACTATAATAATTAAAAAATTTCCATGGCAAAAAATGTTTGTTGGTTTTTCATTGGTAGCTTGTATATCACTATTAGGTTTATATTGCTTTATGCCAGAACCTACAAAAAAAAAAGAAAAGAATATTTCTTTTATTAATTTATTTAAAAATTATAAATTTATATTACAAGATTTTAAATTTTTATGTGGTGCTTTTTCAATAGGTTTTGCTAATGTACCATTAATTTCATGGATAGCGCTTTCTCCAATAATTTTAGTAAGTAAATGTAAATTAACAATGATTGCTTATGCTATTTTACAAATGCCTGTATTTATAGGTTTAATATTAGGAAATGTTTCTTTAGGATTTTTAAGTAAAAAAAATGATTTACAAAATTTAATAACATTTGCTGGAAAACCATTAGTTGTAGGTTTAATACTTACTGTATTTTCAATATTTATTAAATTTTATTCGTCTTTATGGATTACAGTAAGTTTAGGTATTTATGCTTTTGGTTTAGGAATTGCTAATCCTTGTTTAACTAGAGTAACATTATTTTCAAGTAAATTTAGAAAAGGTAGTGTTTCTGCAGTAATGGGGATGATTACTATTATGATATTAATTACTAATATTCAACTTGCTAAAACTGTTTTTTTATGGAAAAATGTAATAGCATTTAATATTTTAAATATGTTTAATGGATTTATATGGTTATTTTTTATTGTTTCATTTTTTATACAAGATAAAAAAGAAATTAAATTATTAAAAAATAAAATATAAAAATTGCAACAATCTATTAAATTTTATTATATACATAAATTTGTATATAGTAAAATTTAGTAGTTATAAAGTATGTTATTTTAATAAATTTTTATTTACATAATAATATAAATAAATTTTTAACTTCATTCCAAAATAATAAATTATTATTTGTTTTTATTAATTTTTCAATTTTAATTAATATTATAAATGCATTATTTAAATCATTATATGTTAATTTTTTAATAATTTGTATATATAATAAAAAATTATAATTATTAAATTGTTTATTATTTTTTTTTTTATTTAAATTAAATTTAATTTTAATTATGTTAATTAATTCTTTTTGTAAGATATATAAAAACAACATAGGTTCAAATGATTTATATTTAATATTATTTAAAATATTTAAAGATTTATTAATATTGTTATTAATTAAAATTTTAATTAAGTTATTAAATGTAAAATAAGTAGAATTATAAATAATTTTTTTAATATCAATCATATTAATATTTCCATTTGGATATATTAATAATAATAAATCTAAAAAATTAGATAATTCAAATATATTACCTTCAAAATATTTTAAAAATAAAACATTAAATTTTAAATTTAATTTAAATTTCATTTTTTTTATTAAAAAATTTAAATAATTTTTAAAATTATAAATATTATTTTTTTTACAATTAATATATATTATAAAATTATAAATATTATTATTAATTAAAAAATTTTTAAAAATATTTGTTAAATTTGATATAATTAATACTATTATAATATTTTTTTTGAATGAATTAAATAAATTATATATTTGAATAAACATTTCATTATTTATAACATTATTTTCAAATTCTAAAAATAATATTTTTTTATTTATTAAAAAATTTGTATTATTACAAAAATTAAATATTTTTTCCCAAATTGTATAATTATTTATTTTAATATTTATAAATACATTTGTAACATAAATTTTTTTAATTAAATTTTTATTTTCATTAATTAAAAAATAATCATTACCACTAAATAAATATATTTTTTTTTTATTATTTATTTTAATAATTTTATTAATATTTAAAAAAGTCATTTTTTTAAATTTAAAATATTTATAATTTTTAATTTATGTATTTTTAAATAAATTTATTTTTTAAAAATTACATTAAATATTTTTTTTTCAATATATATTATTTTTAAAATATTATTAATATTTTTTTTAAATATTTTTTTTTTTTTAATAATATTAAATATAAATTCTTTATTATAATTATATTTAATATTTATTTTAGTATAAAATTTACTATTTATTTGAATAATTATTTTTAATTTTTTAATAATTAATTTTTTATTAAATATAGGCCAAGAAACATAATCAATATCATTTTTTTCATTTAATATTTTCCATGCTTTAAAACATAAATGAGGAATAAAAGGATAAAGTAAACGAATTAATACTAATAAACATTCATGTAAAATTAAATTATGTATTTTTTTAATAACAATAAAATAATTTAATATATTTATAAATTTTATTATTTTAGATATAATAATGTTAAAAGATTGTTTATATTTAATATTATATGTTACTTCATTAATTAATTTATGTAATAAAATTATTATTTTTTTTTGTTTATTATTTAATATTTTAATTTTTTTTTTTTTTTTTTTTGTTTTAATATGATTAAAAATTATTTTCCAAAAACGTTTTAAAAATTTAAATATACCTATTAATTTAAATTCATTCCATTCTAATTCAATTTTTATAGGTGCTGCAAAAATTATAAACAATCTAATTGTATCAGAACCATATTTTTTAATAATATTAATTAAATTAATTCCGTTATTTTTAGATTTAGACATTTTAATCATACCGTTATATTTTATATCATTATTATATTTATCTTTTAATTTTATTTTTTTTTTATTTAAAATTATGTTTATTTTTTTTTTATTTAACCAAATTTTTTTTTTTGTTTTATTAATATAATAAAAAGAATGTGATAAAACCATACCTTGACAAATTAATTTTTTTACTGGTTCATTGTAATTAATTAAACCAAAATCTCTAAATATTTTATGAAAAAACCTTAAATATAATAAATGCATAGTAGCATGTTCTATTCCCCCGATATATTGATCAACAGGTAACCAATAATTTGCAGAAATTAATTTAATAATATTTTTATTATATTTTAAGCATGTATATCTTATATAATACCAAGAAGATTCAATAAACGTATCTAGTGTATCTATTTCAAGTTTGGAATATTGATTTTTAATAAACATTTTAGACCAATTCAAATTTAATTTAAAAGGAATTATTAAGTTATTTATATAAATATTTTCAGGTAAAATAATTGGCAATTTATTTTGAGATATTGGAACTAAAATGTTATTAAATATATTTATTATAGGTATTGGGTTTCCCCAATAACGTTGTCTAGAAATATTCCAATCCATTAAGTTATATAAAATTTTTTTTTTAATTAAACCTAAATGTATAAATTTTTTTAAAATAATTTTTTTTTGTTTTTTAATATTTAATTTTTTAATATTTTCTGAAATTTTAAACTTTATTGGAATATTATATTTAATAGCAAAATTTAAATTATCTTTATTAAATTTTGGTATTGCTATATTAGATTTATAAAAATTATTTAAATTAAAATTAACAATCCATATAGGTAATTTTATATTTAGAATTGGATGAATTGCAAATAAATTTGTATTTATTCCTTTAGTATTTTTTTTTTTTTTTTTTTTATATTTATTAATAAATTTATTAATTTTATCATTTTTTTTTGATAATTTTATTGAAATTAAATTATCTATAGAAATAATAATATAAGTTGTATATAATAAAAAATCTATTTTATTTATATAAATAATAATTTTTTTAGTATTATTTAAAATATCAAATGAAATTTTAAACTTTATATTTTTACCAATCCAATTTTTTTGCATATTTTTAACTTTAATAGGCCAATGTTTTAAATATTTTAAATCATTTAATAATTGTTTAGAATATAAATTAGTTTTTAAAAACCATTGTAATAATTTTTTTTTTTTTATTTTATTATCACATCTCCAACAATTATTATTTATTACCTGTTCATTAGCAAGAACAGTTTTATCATGTTCGCACCAATTTATTAAAGCTTTTTTTTTATAAATAAATTTTTTTTTATATAATTTAATAAAAAACCATTGTTCCCATTTATAATAATTTGGTTTACATGTTATTATTTCTTTATCCCAATCATATGAAAATCCTAATAAATTTAATTGTTTTTTCATATTTTTAATATTTTTATAAGTCCATATTGATGGTAAAATTTTTTTTTTAATTGCTGTTGTCTCTGCTGGTAAACCAAAAGCATCCCAACCAATTGGTTGCATTACATTTTTACCTATCATTCTATTATATCTAGAAATAATATCACCTATAGTATAATTTCTAACATGCCCTATATGTAAATTACCAGATGGATATGGTATCATACATAAAACATAATATTTTTTTTTATTATAATTTTCTATAGTTTTGAAAATATTTTTTTTGTACCAATATTTTTGAACATTTATTTCTATATTTTTATGTAAATAATTTTTATACATTATTACCTTTAATTTTTTTAATTAAATTTATTTTTAATATATAATATTACTTTATTAAAATTATTTTTATAAATTAATAAATATTAAATTATAATAATAAAATAAAATATTAAATAAATTAAGTTACATAATAAAATTACGTATATCTGATAATATATATTTAATTTGATTAATAAATCTTGCTCCATCTGCACCATCAATTACTCTATGATCAAAAGATAATGAAATTGGTAATATTAATTTAGGTATAAATTTTTTTTTATACCATATAGGTTCGATATTAAATTTAGAAACTCCTAATATTGCAATTTCAGGTGAATTTATAATAGGTGTAAAATTTGTTGTTCCTATATGTCCTAAACTAGATATTGTAAAGCTACCATTAATAATATCATTTTTATTTAAAAAACCATTTTTTGCTTTTTTTGAAATTTTAATTAAAGATTTAGCTATATCTATAATTTTTTTATATTTTATATTTTTAATTACAGGTACTATTAAACCCCTTTTTGTTTCTACAGCAACACCTATATTAATATCATTTTTAAGTTTTAAAAATTTACCATCTTCAGATAATGAACTATTAAATTTTGGCATATTATTTAAAGCAATTTCAACTGCTTTTATAATAAAAACTAAGGGTGTAATTTTTATATTCTGTTTATTTTTAATTAAAATTATATTTTGTTTTTTTCTAAAAATTTCTAAATCAGTTATATTAATTTTATCAAAAATCGTTACATGAGGTATTGTAATCCAATTTTTAAGTAAATTTTTACCTGAAATAATTTGTAAATTATTAATTTTAATTTTTTTAGTATTATTAAATTCATTTAAATTTTGTTGTTTTTGAATATAATTATCATTTAAGTTTAATTGATCTTCTTTTTTTTTAATATATAAATCAATATCTTCTTTAATAATTCTACCTTTTAATCCAGTACCATTTATTTTTTTTAAATCAATATTAAATTTTCTAGATAAATTCCTAATTAAAGGACTTGCATGTATTTCTTCATTTGATTCATTATTTTTTTTATTTTTATTATTAATTAAATTATCTGTTTTTTTTTTAATATTATCATCTAAAATAATAATTGTAGAATTTGTTTTTATTTTATCACCAATATTTACTTTTATTTCTTTAATTATACCCGATTTTGTAGAAGGAATTTCTAAAGAAGTTTTATCACCTTCTATTGTAATTAAATTTTGATTTTCTTTAATTATATCATCAACTTTAACAAAAATTTCAGTAACTTCTAATTCGTCTGATCCAATATCTGGAATTTTAATTTCAAATAACATTTTTTCCTTATAAGTTTCTAGGGTTTTTTTTTTTAAAATTAATATTAAATTTTAAAAAAGCATTATATAATATAAATTTATCAATTTTATTTAATTTATATAATATATTTAATGATGCAATTATAATATAAAAAGAATTAATTTCAAAATAATATCTTAAATTTGATCTACTATCTGATTTACCAAAACCATCAGTACCTAAATTTATATAATACTTATTAGGTAAAAACTTAAATATTTGTTCTGAAAATAATTTAATATAATCTGTAGCAGCTATAGTAGGTAAATTATTTAAAATTTTACAAATAAATGGTATTTTAGGTTTTTTATTAGGATTTAAAAAATTCCAACGTTCACAATCTTGATTATTTCTAGCTATTTCAGTAAAAGATGTAACACTAAAAATATCAGATGATATATTATATTCACATAATAATATATATGCTGCCTTTCTAATATTTCTTAAAATAGCTCCTGATCCTAAAAGTTGAATTTTAATTTTACTTCCTTTTAAACTATCTAATTTATAAATACCTTTTAAAATATTATCTTTAATATTATTGTTCATTTTTGGCATATTATAATTTTCATTTGTTACAGTAATATAATAATAAATATTTTCTTTTTTTTTACCATACATTCGTTTAATACCATTTTGTATAATTATAGATAATTCATATGCATAAGTTGGATCATAAGAAATACAATTTGGTATTGTTAATGAATAAATATGACTATGCCCATCTTGATGTTGCAAACCTTCACCATTTAAAGTTGTTCTACCTGAAGTTGCACCAATTAAAAAACCTTTAGCTTGTTGATCTCCTGCAGCCCATAATAAATCTCCTATTCTTTGAAATCCAAACATAGAATAAAAAATATAAAATGGTATCATTTGTAAACTATGAATACTATAAGAAGTAGCAGCTGCTAACCATGATGATATAGCTCCAGATTCATTAATACCTTCTTGTAATATTTGTCCATTTTTATCTTCTTTATAATATAAAAAATTATTAATATCTTGAGGAGTATATTTTTGACCATTAACATTATAAATACTAATTTGTCTAAATAAATCTTCCATTCCAAAAGTTCTAGCTTCATCAGAAATTATAGGTACTAAATATTTTTGAATTGATTTATTTTTAAGTAATAATTTTAAAATTTTAACAAAAGCAGTTGTTGTTGATAATTTTTTTTTTTGTTTTTTTAATAAATTTTTAAAATTTAAAATACTAGGAATATTAAATTTATTATTTATATAAATATTTCTATTAGGAATAAATCCATTTAATAATTTTCTTTTTTCTTGAATATATTTATATTCTATAGTATTTTTTTTAAATTTAATAAAATTTAGATTTTTGATTTTACTTTTAGAAATATTTAATTTTAAATTTTTTTGAAAATAATATAATTCTTCAAAATTCATTTTTTTAACTTGATGTACTATATTTTGACTTTCAAATTTTTTGCCCATACCATATCCTTTAATTGTATGTACTAAAATAACAGTAGGTTTATTACTATTTACAGCTTTTTTCATAACTGTAAAAATTTTAATAAAATCATGTCCACCTAAATTTAATTTTAAAATTTCATCATCACTTAAATTTTCAACTAGTTTATATGTTTCTTTATAACGTCCAAAAAAATTTTTACGTATATAAGCACCATCTTTTGTCATTAAATTTTGATAATCACCATCATTAATTTCATTTAATAAATTTATTAATTTCCCATTTTTATCTTTTTTAAATAATTTATCCCATTTATTACCCCAAATTAATTTTAAAACTTTCCATCCTGCTCCAAAAAAAATACCTTCTAACTCATTAATAATTTTTCCATTACCATTAATTGGTCCGTCTAAACGTTGTAAATTACAATTTATTATAAATATTAAATTATTTAATTTTTCTCTTGTCGCAATTGTTAAAGCACCTTTTGATTCAGGTTCATCCATCTCTCCATCACCAAGAAACACATAAACTTTTTGTTGTGATGTTTTTTTTAAAGAACGATTTTGAATATATTTTAAAAATTTAGCTTGATAAATAGCATTAATTGCTCCTAAACCCATAGAAACAGTTGGAAATTGCCAAAAATTGGGCATCAATTTAGGATGGGGGTATGAACTTAATCCATTTTCAAAAACTTCTTGTCTAAAATTATTTAAATAATTTTTATTTAATCTGTTTTCTAAAAAAGCTCTAGCATAAATTCCAGGAGATGTATGACCTTGAAAAAAAACAAGATCTCCACTATTTTTATAATTTGAAGCTTTAAAAAAATGATTAAAACAAACTTCATAAAATATAGAAATAGATTGGAAAGAAGCTATATGTCCACCTAAATTTATTTTTTTATTATAAGCTTTTAAAACTATCATAATTGCATTCCATCTAATAACAGAACAAATCTTTTTTTCTATTAATATATTTCCAGGATATTTTAAATCATTTTTATAATTTATTGTATTAACATAATTATTTAATTTAATATTTTCATTTATATTAATATTAATATTATATGTATGTTTTATAATTTTATTAATTATAAAATTTAAACGTTTATATCCTTCTTTATTTATAATTGATTGAACTGATTGAATCCATTCATTGGTTTCTATTGGATCTATATCTTTTTTTTCAATAAACATATAATAAATACCATTTCAATTAAAATATTATAAATATTATAAATTAAATTATATAATATTATATTTAAAAAATATTAACTAAATAATTAAAATATTAGTAAAAACAAATAATATATAATTATATATATTTTATTTTATAATTTTATATTAATAAAATTTAAATATTTAATTTATTAAATAAATATTTATATTATTAATTATTTGCCCAAATAGCTCAGTTGGTAGAGCATAGGACTGAAGATCCTTGTGTCCTTGGTTCAATTCCAAGTTTGGGCATATTTAAATTTATAAAATATTTAAATAAAAAAATAAAATATAAAATAAATAAATTTAAAAATAATTAAAATTTATATATTTCCATAATTTTATTTTATTATGTTTTTTAAAATAAGGTATTTCCCCTAAAAAAATAATATTTAAATTTTGTTTTAAAGTATTAATATATTTTTTATGCCAAATATTTTTATTATTAATATTATTTGCAATCCATCCTTTTAAAATTAATCCTTTTTTTTTAATAGATTCAACAGTTAATAATGCATGATTTATACAACCTAATTTTATCCCAACAACTAAAATAACTGAAATTTTTTCTTTAAATACCCAATCTGAAAATTTTTTAATTTTAGATATTGGAGTTAACCAACCACCTATCCCTTCTATAATAATTAAATTTGTTTTTTTTTTAATATATTTCAATATTGATGAAATTTTATATAATGATATTGGTTTTTTAATTCTTTCACTAATAATATTAGGTGATGTTTTATCTAA
This sequence comes from Candidatus Psyllophila symbiotica, assembly GCA_030849345.1. Taxonomy (GTDB): domain Bacteria; phylum Pseudomonadota; class Gammaproteobacteria; order Enterobacterales; family Enterobacteriaceae_A. Next base: position 58,112 of record CP102983.1, read on the forward strand.
AAAATTATATGGATTAATAATATTATAATATAATTGAATATTACTATTTTTTTTAAGTGATAAAGCATCATTATTACGTAATCCATATTTTGTAATTTTACAACCTGAAGCAATTGGTTTATAACCTACACTATCGAAATTTAATTTTTTAGCTAATTGTAATAACATTATACTTATAAAAGTTTTACCAACTTTAGTATCAGTTCCTGTAATAAATAAACATATTGTCAAAAAAATTCCCTTAAACAATATTTTTTTGAATTTAAAAATAAATTATATTATTAATTTATAAATATTAAATAAATTTAAATATTTTATTTATAATTATTATTATTAAATTTAAATTTAATTATTTAAAGTTGCATCATAAAATTTAATTTCTTTTTTATTTATATTTTTATTAATTTTATTAATTTTTATTTTTTTTTTTTCTATTTTTAAACCTAATTTATTTAATAATTTTAAATCTTTATCTTCATTAGGATTTGGGGTAGTTAATAATTTACATCCATAAAATATTGAATTTGCTCCTGCCATAAAACACATAGCTTGAGTTTGTTCATTCATATTTTCTCTACCTGCTGAAAGTCGAATATATGATTTAGGTATCATTATGCGCGCAATAGCAATAATTTTAATAAATTCAAATGGATCAATATCTTTATTTTTTTCTAATGGTGTTCCACTAACTTTCACTAACATATTAATAGGAATACTTTCAGGAGGTATTTTCATATTTGCTAATTGCATTAATAAAATCATTCTATCTTTAATATTTTCACCTAACCCTATAATACCTCCAGAACAAACTTTTATTCCAGTTTTTCTAATATTTTTTATAGTATTTAATCTATCTTGATAATTACGAGTAGTAATAATTTTTTTATAATATTCAGGAGAAGTATCTATATTATGATTATAATAATCTAAACCAGAATTATATAAAATTTTAGCTTGTTTTTCATTTAAAGAACCTAAAGTCATACATGTTTCAAGACCAATTTTTTTAACTGTTTTAATTATTTTATTTAAATAAGGCATATCACGTTCTTTAGGGTTTTTCCAAGCTGCACCCATGCAAAATCTTGTTGCACCGTTTTTTTTTGCTTTAATTGCGGCATCTAAAATTTTATTAATTTTAATTAAACGTTCTTTTTTTAAATTAGTTTTATATCTAGAACTTTGAGGACAATATTTACAATCTTCTGGACATGCTCCAGTTTTTATAGATAACAGAGTACTAATTTGTATTGTATTAGGTTTAAAATTTTTTCTATGTATATTTTGGGCTAAAAATATTAATTCTAATAAAGGTGTATTAAAAAGTTTTTGTGTTTTTTTTGTTGTCCAAATTTTATTATTCATTTAAAATGCCTTAATAAATTTATATTTAAATATAGATTAATAAACACATATATATACTGTCAACTATTAATAATTTAATTATATAATATAATTATGTATATTAAAATAACAAAAACAAAATTTGATAAAAAATATATTTGGCACCCATATACTTCAATAATTAAACCATTAAAATGTTATAATATTTTAAATGCAAAAGGATCAATATTAAAATTATCAAATGGTATTAATTTAATAGATGGAATGTCTTCTTGGTGGTCATGTATACATGGTTATAATAATGTTTTACTTAATAAAGCAATAAATAAACAAATTAAAAGAATTTCACATATTATGTTTGGGGGATTTAAACATATAGAAGCTATAAAATTATGTAATAATTTAATTAATTTAACACCTAAAAAATTACAATATGTTTTTTTAGCAGATTCTGGTTCAGTTTCTATAGAAGTAGCATTAAAAATGTCATTACAATATTGGCAAGCAAAAGGTGAATTTAGAGAAAAAATTTTAACAATTAAAAATGGTTATCATGGTGATACATTTGGCGCTATGTCAGTATGTGATCCTATAAATTCTATGCATAATATATATCGAAAATATTTACCACAACATATTTTTGCAGAACCTCCAAAATGTAAATTTAATGAAATATGGAATGAAAATGATATTAACTCTTTTAAATTTTTATTAAAAAAATATTCTAAAAAAATTGCATGTGTTATATTAGAACCAATTATACAAGGTGCTGGGGGTATGAAAATATATAACCCAATGTATTTAAAAAAAGTAAGTTTATTATGTAAAAAATATAAAATTTTATTAATATTAGATGAAATAGCTACAGGTTTTGGACGTACTGGAAAATTATTTGCTTACGAATATGCTGGTATTGTTCCAGATATATTATGTTTAGGAAAATCATTAACTGGAGGTTATATGACTTTAGCAGCTACTATTACAACAAAAAAAATAGCATATACAATAAGTAATAGTAAATCAGGTTGTTTTATGCATGGACCTACATTTATGGGTAACCCTGTTGCATGTTCAGTAGCAAATGCTAATATAAAAATTATAAATAAAAAAAAATGGATTAAAAAAGTTCAATATATAGAAAATTATTTTAAAAAAAAATTAATACCATTAATTAAATCAAATAAAATATTAGATATTAGAATATTAGGTGCAATAGGAATTATAGAAACTATTAATTTTATTGATATTAATAAAATACAAAATTTTTTAATTAATAAAGGTGTTTGGATTAGGCCATTTAAAAAATTGATTTATTTAACACCTCCATATATAATTAAAAAAAGAGAATTAAGTATTTTAATTAATTCTGTTATATCTATATTTGGTAATTAATAAAAATGTAATTAATTTATTTTAATAAAGTACTTAAATAATTTTAAAATATATTAATAAATAAAATATAATTTAATAACATACTTTAAGAATATAATGATTAAAAGTTTAAATGAAATTCGCGAAACATTTCTAAAATTTTTTAAATTTAAAAAACATAAAATTATAAAAAGTAGTAAATTAATTCCAAAAAATGATAATACTATACTTTTTACTAATTCAGGTATGAATCAATTTAAAAATATTTTTTTAGGTTTAGAAAAAATAAAATATTCTAAAATTGCAACTTCACAACGTTGTATACGAGTAGGAGGAAAGCATAATGATTTAAAAAATATTGGTAAAACTTATAGACATCATACTTTTTTTGAAATGTTAGGTAATTTTAGTTTTAGTGATTATTTTAAATTCGATGCTATTAATTATGCTTGGGAATTATTAACTAGTCAAAAATGGTTTAATTTACCTAAAAATAAATTATTAGTTACTGTATATTCTTCTGATAAAGAAACATATAATATATGGAATAAATATATTAAGCTTCCTAAAAATAAAATTATTATAATTGGTGATAATAAAAATATTCCTTTTAAATCAGATAATTTTTGGCAAACAGGCAATAATTATCCATGTGGTCCTTGTACTGAAATTTTTTATGATAAAGGAAAACATATTAATGGAAATTTACCAGGTAATAATAATATAGGTGATAGATATATTGAAATATGGAATATAGTATTTATACAATTTATTCTTCAATATAATGGTAATATAAAACCTTTACCATATTTATCTATAGATACAGGTATGGGTTTAGAAAGAATAACATCTATATTACAAGGAGTAAATTCAAATTATGAAATTAATTCATTTAAAAAACTAATAAATCAAATATTTAAACTTACAAATAATAAAAATATTAATGTACAATCAGTTTATATTATAGCTGATCATATAAGAGCAATAGTTTTTTTAATTTTAGATGGTATTATTCCATCTAATGAAAATAGAGGTTATATATTAAGAAAAATAATAAGAAGAGCATTAAGACATGGTAATAAATTAGGTATAAAAAATTTTTTTTTATATAAATTAATAAATTATTTATCAGATTTTATTGGTGATCAATATAAAAATTTTATTATTAATAAAAAAAAAATACAAAAAATAATTAAATTTGAAGAACAAAAATTTATATATTCTTTAAAAAATGGTTTAAATTTATTAAATTTAGAATTTAAAAAAATTAAAAATAATATATTAAGTGGAAATGTAATATTTAATTTATATGATACATATGGTTTTCCTATTGATTTAATTGAAGAAATTTGTATTGAGAAAAATATTAAAATTGATAAAATTAAATTTAATTTATTAATGAATAAACAACGTTTAAAAACAAAAAATATAAATAAATTTAGAATAAAACAAAAAAAAATAATTAATTATAATTATAATAATATTTTAAAAAAAAAATCTTTAAAAATAATAGCTATTTTTTATAAATTTAATTTAATAAATAAAATTTATTATAATGAAAAGTCAATTATAATATTAAATAATAATTATTTATATAACAAAAAAAAAATAGAAATTGGAGATCAAGGTATATTAATAAAATTAAATAATATATTTTTAATATATAATATTAAAAAATATAATAAAACAATATTATATTTTGGTATTATAATTAAAGGAAAATTTAAAAAAAAAGATTTTATTAAAATTATTATTAATAAAAAAAAACATTATAGTATTTTAAAAAATCATTCTGTTACACATTTATTATATAATAATTTAAAAGAAATTTTAAATAATAATATTAAAAAAAAAAAAATAAACATAAATTACAAATATATAGTATTTGATTTTTTATGTAATAATATTAATATAAATAAAATTAATAATATTGAAAAATTAATTAATAAACAAATAATAACTAACTTACCTGTTTATAAAAAAAAATTTTTAATAAAATCATGTAAAAAATCACATGTTAATTACATAAATGAAATAGGTATATTTCATATTAAAAAAGAATATTACATTAAAAAAAATATATATAGAATTATAGCAAATACAAGTATATATTCATTAAATAATTTTCAATTTAAAAATAATATAATTAAAAATATTATGCAAATATTTAATACTAATAAAAAAAATATTAATAATATTTTAATTAATTTAAATAAAAAAAAGAAAAAAAATGAAATTCAAATTAATAAATATAATAATTATATATATAATAATATTATTTTTTTTTTATTTAAAAAAATTTTTATATTTAATAAAATAAAATTAATAATAAATAATATTAAAAATATTAATATTAATTTATTAATTAATGCTATAAGTAATTTTAAAAAAAAAATAAATCCATTAATAATTATTTTAATAATTAAAAATAAATATAGAAATTATATAATAATTAATATTACATTAAATTTAATAAAATATATAAAACTAAATTTAATAATGAAAAATATAATTAAAAATTTAGGTGGTAAAGGTAAAACATCTAAATATTTATTAAATATAGAAATAAATAACTTAAGTATAATAACTAAATTTTTAAAAATTATAAAATTAATTTTTATTTAAATATTTAATTTAAACTAATATACCCGGAGCGGGAATTGAACCCGCATAACTATTTATGTTGAGGGATTTTAAGTCCCTTGTGTATACCAATTTCACCACCCGGGCTAAAATAAAGCGCGTTCCGGAATTGAACCGGACTACACGGATTTGCAATCCGCTACATAGCCACTTTGTTAACGCGCTATATTTTAAAATATTTTATAAATTATATTATTAAATTTAAAATATTTTTTTAAAATAATTTTATATGATTTAAATAAATAATAATACATATAATAATATTTTTTAAAAAAAATAAAATATTAAATTTAATTTTTTAAATTTTAATTATTGAATAATTATATGAAAACTTTTGTAGTTAAAAAAAAAAATTTAAAAAATAATTGGTATATTATTAATGCAAAAAATCAAATTTTAGGACGTTTATCAACTGAAATAGCTAAAAGATTAATAGGAAAACATAAAACAGAATATACAACAAATTTAGATAATGGTGATTATATTATTGTTTTAAATGCTAAAAAAATTATAGTTACAGGTAATAAAAAAAATAATAAAATATATTATAAACACACTGGGTATATTGGGGGTATTAAAAAAAAATTTTTTAAAGAAATGCTTTTATATTACCCAGAAAAAATAATTCAAAATGCAGTAAAAGGCATGTTACCTAAAAATATATTAGGTAAAAAAATGTTAACAAAATTAAAAATTTTTTCTGGAAATAAACATAATCATAATGCACAAAAACCAAAAATAATTAATATTTAAATATTGAGTTTTATTAAATGAATAATTATTTATATTATGGTACAGGTAGACGTAAAACTTCAACTGCACGTGTTTTTATGAAATCTGGAAATGGTAATTTTATTGTAAATAATAATAAATTAAAAAAATATTTTCCTAATAAAAATACACAATTAATGATTTATAAACCATTAAATTTAGTAAAATTAGATAATATTATGGATTTATATATTACAGTTAAAGGGGGAGGAATTACAGGTCAATCTGAAGCTATAAGACATGGTATTAGTAGAGCTATTTTAAATTATAATAAAGATTTAAGAAATATATTAAAAAAAGAAGGATTTATTAGCAGAGATTCACGTAAAGTAGAAAGAAAAAAACCAGGATTTAAAAAATCTAGACGTAAACCTCAATTTTCAAAACGTTAACAATTTAAATAATAAATAATATTTTAACCCGGTTTTCACCGGGTTATTTATATAATAAATTAATTTAAATTAATTATAAATATATTATTTAAACTATAATATTGGATTAAATATAAAAAAAAAAAATTCAAATAATTTATTAAAATATGATCTTTTTTTCCATTTTTTAAATTTAATTAATTTTGATTTTTTAATATATGTTTTTTGAATTTGAGATATAATATTACTAAAATTGTTATCTTCAATTATTAAAGTAATTTCAGAATTTAAAAAAAAACTTCTTATATCAAAATTAACTGTACCTATTATACTAACTTTATCATCTATTAATAAACTTTTAGTATGTAATAAATTATTTTTAAATTCATAAATTTTAACTCCTGATTTCAAAAGATCTATATAAAAATATTTACTAGCCCATAAAACCATTAAAGAATCATTTTTTTTAGGTATAATAATAATTACTTTAACACCTCTTAATGAAGCATTACAAATTTCTTTAATTAATTTATTTGTTGGAATAAAATAAGGAGTAGTTATTACTATTTTTTTTTTAGCTGAATGTAATGCTTTTAAAAATACTTTATGTATTAATTTATTTGAAATATATGGAATAGAAGAAATAATATGAAAATTTTGATTTTTTTTATGATAATAAGTTCTTTTAATTTTTTTATATTTTTTTTTAAATATAATTTTTTCACCAGTTTCCATTTCAAATTCTAAATCATAAATAATACTTATAATATTTGATATTATACCTGTAAATCTTATCATTATATCAATATATTTTTTATTAATATTAAAATTAATATCAATCATATTCATACTACCAGTGTATACTATATAATTATCAATTAATATTATTTTTTTATGTTGTCTAATATCAATGCGTCTTACTAAAAAATCAAACATATTTAATTTAAAAGCTTTTATTATTTTAATACCAGCTTTTTTCATAAGTATAATATATTTACTTTTTAAAAAACTAAAACAACCAACTGAATCTAAAATAATACGACAACATATACCACGTTTTGAAGCGTTTATTAAAGATTCTATTATTTTATTGACTATACCTCCTTGTTTCCAAATATAAAAAATCATTTCAATTTTATATTTTGCTTTTTTAATATCATAAATTATTTTTTTTAATATTTTTTTATTATTTGAAAATATTTTAAAATCACTTTTTTTAAAAAAAGTATTAATACTATTAATATTATTTTGTTTAATTAAAAATTTAAATAATTTAATAGTAACTGTATATTTTTGATTATATGATTTTTTTTGTTTTTTTTTAATTTGTTTTATTATATTATTTATAAAAGATTTTGTAAATTTAATTCTTTTAGTTCTTAATTTCCCTAAAGATAATTCAACTGTTAAAATAAAAAAAAAAATACTTAAAATAGGTAAAATATAAATATAAAATAATAATAATATAATATGTATTTTATAAATAAATTTTATTAATATAAATTCTATTATTAATATTATTATTAAAAAAATTAATAATATTTGTAAATTAAAATTATTTAATTGCATTATTTTATTCTTATTAAATTATTTAAATAATATAAATTAAATTTATATATTATATTAATTTAATATAAATTAAATTTTTTTTAAAAGGAATATATGCGTACTAAATATTGTGGTGATTTAGATTTATCATATATTAATAAAAAAGTTACTTTATGTGGTTGGGTTGATAAAATAAGAATTTTTCGACACATAATATTTATTAATATAAGAGATTGTAAAGGTATAGTACAAATCGTATTTAATTATATTAATAAAATTTTATTTTATAAAGCTTTAAAATTACGTAATGAATCTTGTATTCAAATAAAAGGTATTGTTAAAAAAAAAATTAAAAGACAAATTAATTATAAAAAAAATATTGATGAAATTGAAATAATTTGTTATTCATTAAATATATTTAATATTTCAGAAAATATACCTATAAATTTTGAAAAGAAAAATTTAGAAAAAATACGTTTGAAATATCGTTATCTTGATTTAAGAAAAATAGAAATGATGAAACGTTTAAAAATAAGATCTAAAATTTGTCATTATATTAGAAATTTTTTAAATTATAATAAATTTATTGAAATTGAAACACCAATATTAACTAAATCTACACCTGAAGGAGCTAGAGATTTTTTAGTTCCAAGTAGAATAAATAAAGGAAAATTTTATGCATTACCACAATCACCACAAATATTTAAACAATTACTTATGATATCAGGTTTTGATCGTTATTATCAAATTGTTAAATGTTTTAGAGATGAAGATTTAAGATCAGATCGTCAACCTGAATTTACACAAATTGATATAGAAACTTCATTTATGAAATATAAAAAATTAATTAAATTAATGAAAAAAATGATATATAATTTATTTTTAAAAATTAAAAAAAAAAAAATTAGTAAAATTAAAACTATTACTTTTTCTGAATCATTAAGGCGTTATGGTTCTGAAAAACCTGATTTAAGAAATTCAATAGAATTAATTGAAATAAAAGATATATTATTAAAAATGAATAAATTAAATTTTTTACCAATTAATTTTTTTAAATATAATAATAATATTATTTGTATTTGTATACCTGGTGGTATTAAAATTAATATAAAATATATTTATAATTATAATAAAATAATAAATAATAACACTTTATTATGGTTTAAAATATATAGTATAAATCAAAATTTATTATATATTAAAGGAAATATTAAAAAATATATAAATAAAAAAACTTTGAGATTAATATTAAAACGTGTTAATGCTAAAAAAGGAGATATGATTTTAATTGGAAGTAATATAAATGAAAAAATTTATAACATAATGGGTAATTTAAGAAAAAAAATAGGGGATAAATTAAATTTAATAAATTTAAATTATTATTCAGCAATATGTATAATATATTTTCCATTATTTAAAAAAAATAAATATAATAAAATTTCTGCAAAACATCATCCTTTTACAAATTTAAATATAAATAATATTAATAATTTGTTTAGTAATCCATTTTTATTTTTTTCAAATTCTTATGATATAATAATAAATGGTTATGAAATTGGAGGTGGTTCAGAAAGAATTCATTATAAAAAAATACAAAAAAAAATTTTTAAAATTTTAAATATTAAAAAAAATGAAATTAAGAATTTAAATTTTTTATTAGAAGCATTTAAATATGGAGTTCCACCACATGCAGGTATTGCTTTTGGTTTAGATAGATTAGTTATGTTATTAACTAATACTACAAATATTAAAGATGTAATTGCTTTTCCTAAAACAACATCAGCTAAATGCTTAATGACTGAAGCGCCAAATAAAATAAATTCAAATATTTTAAAAGAATTATTATATTAATAAGAAAAATATTAAACATTAATAAAATAAAAATTGACTTTTTTTTTTTTATTATTAAAATTATTTTTAAAAAATTATTTTATATGGAATTATATGAATATTAAAATAGGAATAAATGGATTTGGTAGAATTGGTAGAATGGTTTTTAGATTAGCACAAAAAAGAAAAAATATTAAAATTATAGCAATAAATGATCTATTAGAACCAAAATATATATCTTATATACTTAAATATGATTCAACACATGGTAAATTTAATCAAAATATAGAAGTTAAAAAAAAATATATATTAATTAATAAACAAAAAATAAATATATTTTCAGAAAGAGAACCAATTAATATACCATGGGGTAAAATAGGTGTTGATATTGTAATAGAATCATCAGGTATTTTTTTAAATTCTAATAATATAAATCAACACATTATTGCTGGTGCTAAAAAAGTTATTTTAACAGCACCTCCACAAGATAAAATACCAATGTTTGTTTGTGGTGTTAATCTTAATAAATATTCTGGTCAAAAAATTATATCTAATGCATCATGTACAACAAATTGTTTAGCGCCATTAGCAAAAGTAATTAATGATAATTTTGAAATTATAGAAGGTTTAATGACTACTGTTCATTCAACAACAGCTATGCAAAAAACAGTAGATGGAATTTCTAAAAGAGATTGGAGAGCAGGTCGAAGTGCAATACAAAATATTATACCTGCTAATACAGGTGCAGCTAATGCTGTTGGAATTGTTATACCAGAATTATTAGGAAAATTAACAGGAATGGCTTTTCGTGTACCAACACCAAATGTTTCTGTAGTTGATTTAACTGTAAGATTACAAAAAAAAGTAAATTATGAAAAAATTAAAAAAACAATTCAAAAAGCATCAAATAATGAAATGAAAGGTATTTTAGGATATATAGAAGATGATGTAGTCTCAACAGATTTTAATGGTGAAATTTTAACATCTATATTTGATGCTAAAGCAAGTATTGCACTGAATGATAATTTTATTAAATTAATTTCATGGTATGATAATGAATGTGGTTATTCAAGTAAAATTTTAGATTTAGTTGAATATATATATTAATTTTAAAAAATATAAAATTATTTTTATAAAAAATTTAATAATTATTTATAGTATATTAAGGAAAAAAAATGAAAAATATAATTAATATAAATAAAGATAATTTTGATGTAAATGTAATACAATCTAAATGCCCCGTTTTAGTAGATTTTTGGGCTGAATGGTGTGGGCCATGTAAAATGATGTCTTATAATTTAAATGAAATATCTAAAGAATTTATTGATAAAATTATAATTGCTAAAATTAATATTGAAGAAAATCAAGATTTTTTACAAAAATATGATATTAGAAGTATACCAACATTAATTTTATTTAAACAAGATATTATTTTAGGTAAAATTATGGGAGTAATATCTATAGAACAAATTAAAGAATTTATATATAAAAATATTTAAATAATTATATTTTATAATATTTTAAAAAATAAATTAATTTAAAATTTAAAGTATCTAAATATTTTTAAAAGTATATTAATTTATTATAATTTTTAAATTTACAATAAATAATTTTTAATAACATTTTATAAAATTTGGAATTTTAAATGTTTAGAAAAAAAAAATATTTACCTATTTTTAAAAATTATTCAAAAAATATTACAAACATTTATAGTAATGGTGTTTTAGAAATATTTAAAAAAGGGTACGGATTTTTAAGATCTTTAAATAATTCTTATGTATCTAATAATAATGATATTTATGTATCACCTAAACAAATTTTGCGTTTTAAATTACGTACAGGTGATACAATTTTTGGTAAAATTCGATTTTATAATAATAAAAATTTTTACCCTGCTTTATTAAAAATTAAAAAAATAAATGGTGAAAAACCAAATATTAAAAAAAAAACTATTTATTTTAAAAATTTAACTCCATTACATACAACTAAAAAATTATATATGGAAAGAGGTAATGGTTTAATTTCTGATTTAACATCTAGAATTTTAGATCTTGCATCACCTATTGGTAAAGGGCAAAGAGGATTAATTGTCGCACCGCCTAAAGCAGGTAAAACAATGTTATTAAAGAGTATAGCTCAAAGTATAGTACATAATCATCCAGATTGTTTTTTAATAGTTTTATTAATTGATGAACGTCCTGAAGAAGTGACAGAAATGTTACGTTCAGTAAAAGGTGAAATAATAGCGTCAACTTTTGATGAGTTACCAACAAGACATATTTATATTTCAGAGATGGTATTAGAAAAAGCAAAAAGATTAGTTGAATTAAAACATGATGTAGTAATTTTATTAGATTCAATAACACGTTTAGCTAGAGCATATAATTCTATAGCACCAGTATCTGGAAAAATATTAACTGGAGGAATAGATTCAAAAGCATTACATAGGCCTAAGAGATTTTTTGGAACTGCTAGAAATGTTGAAGAAGGCGGTAGTTTAACTATTATTGCAACAGCTTTAATTGATACTGGTTCTAAAATGGATGAAGTAATATATGAAGAATTTAAAGGCACTGGTAATATGGAATTACATTTATCTCGTAGAATATCAGATAAACGAATTTATCCTGCTATTAATTATAATAGATCAGGAACTCGAAAAGAAGAATTATTAACAACAATAGAAGAATTAAAAAAAATGTGGATATTAAGAAAAATTGTAAATATGATGGATGAAACAGATGCAATAGAGTTTCTTTCAAAAAGATTATCTATGACTAAAACAAATAAAGAATTTTTTGAAATAATGAAAAAATAAATTTATAAATCTTAAAATAATATTTTAATAATAAAATTAAATAAATTAAAATTATACAATATTATCATTAATCCAACTTTTTAAAATTAATTTAGATGAAATAGAATCTAAATAAATATTCTTAATTTTATATTTTTTTTTATAAATTAAAAAAAAATATTTTGCTTCTTTTGTACTTAAAAATTCATTATGAAATAAAATTTTAATATTAAATTTATTATAAAAAATTATAGAAAATTTTAAAATTATATACAAAAATAACAAATTTTTATTATTTAAATTTATTGGTAATCCAATTATAATAAAAATAGGGTTCCAATTTTTTATTAAATGTTTAATTTTATTCCAATTAATTTTACTATTATTTATTTTAAAAGGTTTTAATAAAGATATAGTTTTTGTTATTTTTTGCCCAACTGACATTCCAATTTTTTTAATTCCAAAATCAAATGATATAAACATTATAAATAAAATAATTTAATTATTAATTTATATAAAATAATTTAAAAAGAAAAAATTATTTTATTATCTTTAATTTTAATAAATTTTATTTTAATTATTTTATTAATTTTAAAAAATGAAAAATTTTTATTTTTATTTTTTTTTATAAAAATTATTAAATTATTACCTAAATTTATTTTTATTTTTTTTTGTTTTGTTAAAATTATTTTACCTAATATAAAATTATTTTTTTTATATATATTAAAAAAAATATTGAATTGATTTTTATGAATTTGTTTAATTCCTAAAGATATTTTTTCATTTTCAACATCTACATGTAAAATAATACCTTTTATTAAGTATCCTTGATAATATTTATTTATTTTTTTTTTTTGTGATAATTTCCATGAAAGATCAGTTAAATGTATTAAACCATCAATACCTCCAAATAAACCTATAAAAATACCAAAATCAGTAATAGATTTAATTATACCTTTAATAATTTTTTTTTTTTTTTTAATAGTTAAAAATTTTTTCCATGGATTAATTTTACATTGTTTAATACCTAAAGAAATTCTTCTTCTTTTTATATCAATATTTAAAATCATTACTTTTATTTTTTTATTTATTTTTATAATTTTAGATAAATTTATATTTTTTTTATTCCATATCATTTCTGAATTATGTACTAAACCTTCTATTCCATCTTCTATTTCAACAAAACAACCATAATTAGTTAAATTACTAATACGTCCTTTTGTAATAAAACCTTTAGGATAACGTTTCATTATATTATTCCAAGGATCAATAATACGTTGTTTTAATCCTAAAGATACTCGTTTATTTAATTTGTCAAATTTAATAATTTTTAAAAAAATTTCATCACCTATATTAATAATATCACTAGGATGATTAATTCTTTTCCAAGATATATCTGTTATGTGTAATAAACCATCTAAACCGCCTATATCAATAAATGCACCATAATCTGTTAAATTTTTAACTATGCCTTTAATATTTAAACCTTCTTTTATTTTTTTAATAGGTTTTTTAACTTTATAATTATATATTAATTTAATTGCTGCTTTACGAGAAACTACAATATTATTTCTTTTTTTATCTAATTTAATAATTTTAAATTTTAATTTTTTACCTTCTAAATGTTTAATGTCTTTTACAGGTTTTAAGTCTACTAATGAACCAGGTAAAAAAGCTTTTATATTATTTAAATTAACATTAAAACCACCTTTAGTTTTACCATTTATTATTCCATAAATATTAGTTGAATTTTTAAGAACATTTTTAAAAAATAACCATTCTTGATTTTGTTTTGCTTTTTCATATGATAATGTAGTAATACCAAAACCATTATCAACATTTTCTAAAACAACATTAATTTTGTCACCTAATTTAACAATTAACGATTTTTTTTTATTTTTAAATTCATTAATAGAAACAGCAGATATTGATTTTAATCCAGTATCTATATAAACAAATTCTTTATTAATAGACATAATATATCCTTTTAATAAAGATCCTATTTTAATAGTTTTTTTATCATAAATTTTTTTGAAAATTTCACTAAATTTTTTTAACATTTTATAACTTAATAATTATTAATAAATTATATAATATAAATTTATTTATTATTTAAAATTTTAATATTTTTAATTTTTTATTAATTAAATTTAATAATGTTATTTTTTATTAAATATAATAAATATTAAAAATAATTAAAATATTTAATTTAATTTATATTTTAATATTATTTATTATTTTAACAAATTTTATTTTAATAATATTTAATTTATAATAAAATTATAAATTAAATTATATTTAAAATTAAAATTTAAATTATAATAAATATTTTTTATTTATTAAAATTGTATTTATTAAATTATAATTATAATAAATATTACATTTTAATTATAATATAAAATTAATTATTATCAAATTTATGTAAATTTAATAAATATAATTAATTTTAAAATATTTAATTATCATTTATGTTATATACAAAATTCTACTAGTATTAGTATTACCAGAAGTACCAATAATATCACCATTAGTAAATACTATTAAATCTCCAATAATTAATAGTTTTATTGTTAATAAATGTTTAATAATATGATTAATAGTAAATAAATAATTATTATTATTATTTTTATAATATATTGGTGTAACTCCTCTATATAAAGATGCTAATCTTAAAGCATTTTTATGACGTGAAATAGCTAAAATAGGAATTTCTGAAATAATACGTGACATCATAAAAGCAGTACGCCCAGATTCAGTTATAGTTATAATAGCAGTAACTCCTTTTAAATGATTTGCTATATAAACTGAAGCTATAGCTATTGCGTCAGATATACAATTAAATTGAATATTTAAAAATTTTTTATAATCATTAAAACTAGGTATTTTTTCAGCACCTATGCATATATTAGCCATAATTTTAACAGTTTCTACAGGATATTTACCTGTTGCTGTTTCTGCAGATAACATTACAGCATCAGTTCCATCTAAAACAGAATTTGCAACATCCATTACTTCAGCTCTTGTTGGTATTGAGTTAATTATCATTGAATCCATCATTTGAGTTGCTGTAATAACTGCTCTATTTAAAAAACGTGCACGATTTATTATTTTTTTTTGTGCTCCAATTAATTCTGAATAACCAATTTCAACACCTAAATCACCTCTTGCAACCATTACTGCATCTGAAGATAAAATAATTTCATCTAAAATTTCATCATTATTTATTACTTCTGCTCTTTCTATTTTTGAAATAATTTTTGCTTTACAACCTGATTTTTTAGATAAATAACGTGCTTCTTTTAAATCAGAACTACTACTAGGAAAAGAAACAGCTAAATAATCAAAGCCAATTTTTGAAGCAATAATAATATCTTTTTTATCTTTATCTGTTAAACTTTTAGCTGAAATTCCTCCCCCTAATTTATTAATACCTTTATTATTTGATAAAATACCACCGATAAGAACTTTAGTAAATATTTTACTATCTATAATTTTAATAACTTTAATTTGTATATGTCCATCATCTAACACTAAAATATCACCTGGAATTACATCATTTACTAAATTTTTATATTCAAAACCTACTGTATTCATATTACCTTCATTTTTTTTTAAATTATAATCTAATATAAAAATATTATTAACATATAATTTAATAAAACCATTTATAAATGAAGATATTCTTATTTTAGGTCCTTGTAAATCTACTAAAATTGCAATATATTTATTTATTTTTTTTGATATTGATTTTACTTTATCAGCTCTTATTTGATGTTCTTTTATTGAACCATGTGAAAAATTTAATCTAACAACATTAACGCCAGCTAATATTATTTTTTTTAAATTATTATTTATATCTGTTGCTGGACCTAATGTTGCAATTATTTTTGTTTTTCTTAAAAAATTAATCATATAAAAATCCTATTTAAATTTTAAAAAAAAAATTAAAATAATATATATTTATTAAATTAAATATTAAATTATATTTATAATAAATTAATATTAATAAAAATAATAACAAATATTTATCAAATTAATATTTATAAATTAATTTTGGTCTTTTAATTTTAGTAACAATTTTTTTATCTATAATTAAAGTAATATTATTATATTTTATTGAAGGTAAATCATACATAACATTAAGTAACATTTCTTCAACAATAGTTCTTAATCCTCTTGCACCAGTTTTTCTTTTTATAGTTTTTTTAGCTATTTCAATTAAAGCGCAATCAGTAAATATTAATTTTATATTATCTATATATAATAAAATTTGATATTGTTTAATTATTGAATTTTTAGGTTTTTTTAAAATTTGTGCTAATATTTTTTCATCTAAATCATTAAGAGTAGCTATAATTGGTATTCTTCCAATAAATTCAGGAATTAAACCAAATTTAATTAAATCATTAGGTTCAATTTTTGGAAATAATGATTTTTTTTTTATCTCATTAATATTTTTTTTAATATTAGCAACAAATCCAATACCAGTATTTTTATTAATACGTTGTTCTAATATTTTTTCTAATCCAGAAAATGAACCACCACAAATAAATAATATTTTAGATGTATCAATTTGTATAAATTCTTGATTTGGATGTTTTCTACCCCCCAATGGTGATACAGAAGCAATTGTTCCTTCTATTATTTTTAATAAAGCTTGTTGTACACCTTCACCTGAAACATCTCTTGTAATTGATGGATTATTTGATTTTTTTGCAATTTTATCAATTTCATCTATATAAATAATTCCACGTTGCGCTTCATCTATATTATAATCACATTTAATTAAAAGTTTTTGTAATATATTTTCAACATCTTCTCCGACATAACCTGCTTCAGTTAATGTAGTTGCATCAGCTGTTGCAAATGGTACAAATAAAAAATTAGCAAGAGTTTCAGCTAATAAAGTTTTACCACTACCAGTTGGTCCTATTAATAATATATTACTTTTTTTTAATTCTAATAAATTTGAATCAGCATTTTTTTTTAAACGTTTATAATGATTATACACTGCTACAGATAAAATTTTTTTAGCTTCACTTTGACCAATAACATAATTATTTAAATGTTCACATATTTTATAAGGTGTAGGTAATTTTATTTTAGTTTTTTTATAATTAATATATTCTTCAAATTCTTTAAATATTATTTCATTACATATATTAACACAAAGATCACATATATATACAGATGGACCAGAAATTAAAATTCGTAATATTTGTTTATTATCTCCGCAAAAAGAACAATTTGGTATAAAATTATATTTTATATATCTTCTTGCCATTTATTATCCTTAAAATAAATTTTTAAAATAAAATTATTTACTAACTTAATTAAAAAATTAAATTAGTAAATAAAATTATTTACTAACTTAATTAAAAAATTAAATTAGTAAATAAAATTATTTACTAACTTAATTTTAAAATTAAATTCTATGTGTAAAAATTTTATCTATTATGCCGTAATTTAATGCTTCTTTAGCATTCATAAAAAAATCACGGTCAGTATCTAAATTTATTTTTTCTAGAGATTGCCCAGTATGTTTAGAAATTAATAGATTTAATTTTTTTTTTGTTTTTATAATTTCTTTAGTATGTATTTCAATATCACTAACTTGACCATTATAACCACCTAATGGTTGATGAATCATAATAGAAGAATTAGGAAGACAAAAACGTTTTTTTTTTGTACCAGCCATTAATAAAAATGATCCCATAGAACATGCTTGACCAATACACATTGTACTTATATCAGATTTTATAAACTGCATAGTATCATAAATTGACATTCCTGAAGTTATAATTCCTCCTGGTGAATTTATATACATATAAATATCTTTTTCTGAATTATTTGATTCAAGATATAATAATTGTGCTGTTATTAAATTAGCAACATAATCATCTATTATACCAGTTAAAAAAATAATACGATCTTTTAATAAACGAGAAAATATATCATATGTTTTTTCACCATATAAAGTTCTTTCAGATACAACAGGAATTAATGATAATATTTTATTAAAATTATTTAAATTAAATTTATTGTAAATCATAAGTAATCCTTTTTAAAATAATTTAAAATATATAACATAATTTAAAAACAATTTATTTTAATAATATTTAAAAATTAAATAAAAAAACGTTGACGAATAATTTCAAATAATATTATTCCTACTGAAACTGAAACATTAAGTGATTTAATATTACCAAATAATGGAATATTTATTAATTTATCACATAATTTTATTGTTTTTTTTTTTAAACCTTTATTTTCTGATCCAAAAATTAAAGCTAATGGAATATTAAAATTATTTTTATAAAAAATATTATTATAATTACATATAGTTCCTATTATTTTAATATTAATTTTTTTGAGAAATATTAAAATTTTAGATAAATTAATTATTTTAATAATAGGTATATTATCACAAGCACCACATGCAGTTTTTTTAACTAAAGAATTTAATTTAGCTGAATTATTTTTAGGAATAATTATTATATTTACTCCAGCAGCATATGCATTTCTAATACAAGCTCCTAAATTTCTAGGATCTGTAATACTATCAAAAATTAATAATATAGGTTTTTTAAAGTTTTTTAAAATATGACAAATATCTTTTTCTGAATATTTTTTTAACTTATATATTTCAGCAATTATTCCTTGATGAATTAAATTACCAATTTTTTTATTTAAAAATTTTTTATTACAAAAATTTATTGGTATTTTTTTTTTTTTTAAATTTTTAATAATTATATTTATTTTTAAGTCATTTCTATTTTTATAAATAAAAACTTTAATTAATCTTTTATAAGAAAAATATAATAAATTCTCTATAGGATGAATACCGTAAATTATTTCTTTCATTTATTTAAAAATATTAAATAATAAATATTTTATTTAAAAAAAATAAAATTAAATTAAAAATTTAAAAAATACATTAATAATATTTATAAAATTATAAATAATAAAATATTTGTTTTAAATTATTAAAATTTAATTATAATAATTTGATAATTATTTTTTAAGTAATTTATTATTTGTAAATTTATTAGGTAAGAAAATTGCAAAAATTCCAATTAAGGGTAAAAAAGAACATATTTTGTAAACAAAATTAATATTTGTAGAATCTGCAATATATCCTAATATTAATGCTCCTAGTCCACTAATAGCAAAAGCACAACCAAATAATATACCTGAAATAGTACCAAATTTACCAGGTATTAATTCTTGAGAATATATTAATATTGAAGAAAAAGCAGAAGCCATTATAAAACCAATAATCATTGTTAAAATACCTATCCAATTTAAAGAAGTGTATGGTAAAATAATTGTAAATGGCGCAGCTCCAAAAATAGATGTTAAAATAACATATTTTCTACCAAATTTATCACCTATAGGTCCTCCAATCATACTACCTAAAGTAATAGAAGATAAAAACATAAATAAATGCATTTGAGCGTTTTGTACTGAAATTCCAAATTTATTTATTATATAAAAAGTATAGTAACTACTAATACTAGTTAAATAAAAATATTTTGAAAATAATAAAAAAAATAAAATTAACATTGGAAAAAAAATTTTTTTAATAGAAAAATTAAATTTATTTTTAGTTATATTTTTAATTATAGATTTATAATGTTTTTTTTTATACCATTTTCCTACACGAAATAAAATAATCATTGATATTAAAGCAATAAAATTGAACCAAATTACGTTTTTTACACCATATGGTATAATAATAATTGCAGCAAGTAATGGTCCAAAAGCGCTACCTAAATTACCTCCTACTTGTAATAAAGATTGTGCTAATCCATATTTACCACCTGAAGCCATACTAGCTACTCTAGCTGATTCTGGATGAAATATTGAAGAACCAGTACCAACTAATGCTGCAGCTACTAAAACTAAATAAAATACATTAGCAATAGAAAGTATTAGTAAACCAAAAAACATAAAACTCATACCTATAAGTAAAGAAAATGGTTGTGGATATTTATCAATATAAAAACCGATAATTGGTTGTAATAAAGATGCGGTTAATTGATAAGTAAGAGTAATAAACCCTACTTGTCTAAAACTTAATCTAAAATTTTTTTGTAAAATAGGATAAATTGATAATAATAAAGATTGAATTATATCATTAAAAAAATGTGAAATTGCAATTGCACATAATATATAAAATACTGGTTTTATTATTTTTTTTTTTTTATTTATAATCATTTAAAAAAAATCCTTTTAAAAATTATTATTTTAAAATATACATTATTATTATATAAATATGTGTACAATAATTATATTTATTAAATTAAATATAAAATTTATTAATGTTAATAATTAATAATGAGATTATTAATGATAAATCCTAATTTTTTAAAATATAATAATTTAATAAAAACAAAACAAAAATTAAAATATAAAACTTTTAATTTAAATATAGAATTTTTAATTTTTATTCAAAAATATAAAAAAATAACAAAATTAAAGTTAGAAAGTATATATATATATAAAAAAAAAAAAAAATAAAAAAAAAATAAAAAAAAAAAATAAATTTTATGAATATAAAAATTATAGAAAAATTAAAAAATTATTTATCTATTATACCAAATTTACCACATAATTCTACATTAAATAATAAAAATAAAATAATAAAATTATGGGGAAAACCAATAATTATTAAACATAAAAAATATAATCATATTAAAATTGGTGAAAAATTAAATGGTTTAGACTTTAAAACATCAGTAAAATTAAGTTGTGCACGTTTTGTAATAATGAAAGGTAAAATTGCACAAATACATAGAGCTCTTATTCAATTTATGATAGATTTTCATATAGAAAAATATAATTATTTAGAAACATATGTACCATATTTAGTTAATCAAAATACTTTATGGGGAACTGGGCAATTACCAAATTTTAATAAAAAATTAATACATATTAAATCTTATAATAAATTAAATCAAAATAATCAATATACATTAATTCCTACAGGTGAAGTACCATTAACTAATTTATTTAATAATAAAATTATTAAATATAATATGTTACCTTTAAAATTGATAACTCATACTCCATGTTTTAGAGCAGAAAAAATATCATATGGAAAAGAAAATCAAGGGTTAATTAGAATGATACAATTTGATAAAGTAGAAATAATGCAAATAACATCAAATAAATTTTCTATGAATATTTTAGAAGAAATTACTAAAAATGCAGAAAAAATTTTACAATTATTAAAATTACCATATAGAAAAAATTTATTATGTGCTAAAAATTTAGGTTTTAGTTCATCTAAAACATATGATTTAGAAGTTTGGATGCCTTCACAGAAAAAATATTATGAAATATCTTCATGTTCTAATATGACAGATTTTCAATCTAGAAGAATTAATATTAAATATTTTAAAAAAAAAAAAAAAAAATTAGTACATACATTAAATGGTTCTGGATTAGCTATTAGTAGAACATTAGCAGCAATTCTTGAAAATTATCAAAAAAAAAATGGTAAAATAGAGGTACCTAAAATATTATATCCTTATATGAAAAATTTAAAGTATTTATAAAATAAATAAATTATATTTAATTACCAATATTTTTCAATTGTTATATTTCCTTTTTTAAAACGTAAATGTTTTTTCATATTTCTAAATTTTATTAATATATTTTGAGTATTTTTAATCATATTAGGGTTTCCACAAATCATAATGTGACTATTTTTATAATTTAAATTTAAACCTATTATTTTTTCTAAAAAACCATTTATAATAAATTTATTTATACGACCATTTAAAGTACTATAAATTTTTTCACGACTAATAATATTTAAAATATGTAACTTACCATAATAATTGTTTCTTAAATTTTTAATTTCACAATTATAATTACAATTTGTAAGAAATTTATTAACATAAATTAAAACTAAATTTTTAAATCTTTCTAAATTTTTATTTTCACTTAATATTGATAAATATGGACCTATTCCTGTATTAGTACAAATCATCCATAATGTTTTACATTTAGGTATTTCATCTAATATAAAAAATCCGAACGATTTTTTAGAAATTTTTATTTTTTTATTAATTTTTGAATTAAATAATTTATAACTAAATTTACCATTTGGAATAAATAAAATATAAAATTCTAAAATTAAATTTTGAGAATTATTAACAAAAGAATAAGCTCTATAAATATATTTTTTTTTAATTTTTATAGATATTTTAGTAAATTGTCCTGATATAAATTTATCAATAGATGCTTTAATAAAAATTTTAAATAAGTTATTTGGATATTTTTTAATATCTAAAATATTTCCAATAACCCAATTATTCATATAAATACCTTAATGTAATATATTAACTTTAAATATTATAATTTAAAATTTTTTATTTTAATAAAATTAATATATTTTATTGATTAAAATTTATTAAATTTAATATTAAATTAATCACAAAATTATAAATATGTATTAAATTCAATAATACCCCCACCTAAACAAAATTTTTCTAAGTAAAAAACAACAAATTGACCTTTAGTTATAGATATAATTGGTTTTTTAAATTGAACTAAAATATATTTTGCATCAATAGGTATAATAATACAGAAAATTTTTTTTTGTTTATAACGAGTTTTAACATAACATACAAAAGGTTTAATTATAAACTTATTTTTATTCCAATATATTTTTTTTGTTATTAAATTTTTAGACATTAATAAATAATGTTTATTGCTTTGAACAACAATTATATTTTTTGTTTTTTTTTCAATTACGTAAAATGGATTTTGTTTTTTATAAATTCCTCCAATACTTAAACCTTTTCTTTGCCCTATTGTAAAATATATAATACCTTTATGAGTACCAATAATTTGACTATTTTTTGTAATTATTAAACCTGGATTAATATTTAAAAAAAAATTAATAAATATATTAAATTTTTTTTTACCAATAAAACAAATTCCAGTTGAATCTTTTTTATTAAAATTAATTAAATTAAGTTTTTTAGCTATATATCGTAATTCTGGTTTTTTTAAAAAACTAATAGGAAATAAAATTTTTTTAAGTTTTTTATTACTTAAATTATGTAAAAAATAACTTTGATCTTTATTTTTATCAAAAGAACATAAAATATAAAAATTATTTTTAATATTTTTAATATTAGTATAATGTCCAGTAGCAACATAATTTGATTTTAAATAATTTATAGCATAATCTAAAAAAAATTTAAATTTAATTTTTTTATTACATAAAATATCTGGATTAGGAGTATTACCTATATTATATTCTTTTAAAAATAAAATAAATATATTTTCCCAATATTCATATGAAAAATTAATTTTTTTAAATATTACTTTAAATAAATTACAAATATTTTTTGAATCATATAAATCTTTATAAAAAGTACATTTTTTTTTTGTAATATTTTCTTCCCAATTTTTCATATAAACACCTATTACATTATAACCCATTTTAATTAATATATATATTGCAATAGATGAATCTACGCCACCAGATATACCAACAGTAATTTTTTTTTTATTTAAAAACATATTTAAAAATTTAAAAGATAAAAATTAAATTTTAAAAATTTATATAATTATATTTTAATAAATTTTATAATATTTATAATTTAATAATTAATTATATAAAATTATAATAATAATATTAGTTTATTATTATAAAATAAATTTTAAATATATTAAAATATAAAATATACAAATTATTTAATATTAAAATAATAAATAAATTTATTAATTTAGTAATAAAATTTTGAAAAAATGGAAATTAATGCAAATTGAAAAAATTGCAGAAACTAAACTCCCAACTAAATGGGGTGAATTTTTAATGATAGGATTTAAGGAATTTAAAACAAAACGAGAACATTTAGCTTTAATTTTAGGTGATATAAAAAGAGATAAACCGATATTATCTCGTATACATTCAGAATGTTTAACTGGAGATGCGTTATTTAGTTTAAGGTGTGATTGCGGTTTTCAATTAAAATGCGCTTTTAAAAAATTAAAAGAAGAAGGAAATGGAATATTATTATATCATAGACAAGAAGGAAGAAATATAGGATTATTAAATAAATTAAAAGCATATTCTTTACAAGATAAAGGTTTTGATACAGTAGAAGCTAATCATAAATTAGGTTTTTTAGATGATGAAAGAGATTTTTCATTATGTGCAGATATGTTAAAATTAATTAATGTATATAAAATTAAATTATTAACAAACAATCCTAAAAAAATTAAAATTTTATCTAATTTTGGTATTATAATTACAGAAAGATTACCTTTAATAACAGAAACTAATCAAAATAATAAAAAATATTTAAAAATTAAAAAAAGAAAAATGGGACATATGTTCAAATAATTAATATTTAAAATATTATTTTAAAAAAATATTATAAATTAAATAATTATTTTATATTTTTTTAATTCTATTTTTAATTCTTTTATCCATTTGTTAATTCTAATATTAGTTAATTCTGGTTGTCTATCTTCATCGATTATTAATCCTATAAATTTATTATTAATTAATAAACTTTTTGATTTTTCAAAAAAATATCCTTTATTTTTCCAATAACCTATTATATTAGCTCCAAGTGGATATATAATATTATATATATCTTTAATAGCATCACAAAAATATTCAGAATAATCTTCTTGATCTCCGCAACCAAATAAACCAACATATTTTTTTTTAAAATTTATTTTTTTTAAAATAGGAAAAAAATTAAACCAATCACTTTGAGGTTCTCCGTAATACCAAGTAGATATTCCAAATAGTAATATATTATATTTTTCTATTTTTTTTTTATTAATTTTAGAAATATTATATAAATTTGCATTTTTTCCTATTTTTTTTTTAATAATTTTTGCTACTTTTTTTGTATTACCTGTTTCACTACCAAAAAAAATACCTATACTATACATTTAATATTCTTATAAAATTATAATAATTTTAATTTCATTTAAATTTAAATATTTATTTAAGTTAAATTTAAATATTTTACTTGATTATTTTAAATTATTAAATATAATAATTTTTAAAATATAGCTATGTAGCTCAGTAGGTTAGAGCACATTATTCATAATGATGAGGTCGCAGGTTCAAATCCTGCCATAGCTAAATTAAAAGCGGGAGTGGCGAAATTGGCAGACGCATCAGATTTAGGATCTGACACTATATAGTGTACGAGTTCAAATCTCGTCTCCCGTATAAAATTGGGGTGTAGCCAAGTGGTTAAGGCACCGGTTTTTGATACCGGTAACCCTGGTTCAAATCCAGGCACCTCAGTTTTTAAATGTTTTAAAAAATGGATTTTTAGTTTCTTTAAATTTTAATAAAATTTTAGTTCCTAAGATATTTAATTTTTTTTTAAAATAATTAATTAAATATTTTTTATATAAATTATTTATTTGTTTAACTTTATTACCATGTATAACAATTGTAAATGGATTATGGTTACCTAAATGAACATATTTTAATGTAATATATTTATTTTTAAATAGAGGAGGTTTATGTTTTATAATAGCGTTATTCATTATTTTATTTAAAATAGATGTTTTTATTTTTTTAATAGTAGAAAAATAAGTTAATTCTATTGATTTAAATAAACTATTTATACCTAAACCTAATAAACCTGATATAAATTTTATATAAGTATTTTTAATAAATTTTAAACGTTCTATAATTAAATTTTTAGTTTTAATATATTTTAATTTATTTATTTTATCTAACTTATTAAATATAATAATTATTGAATTTCCATTTTGTATAATAAAATTAATTAATATTAAATCTTTATTAGATATTTTATCATTTATATCAAATAAAAGCAATATTATATTAGATTTTTTAATAATTTTTAAAGTTTTAATTAAATTTAAATTTTTTTTTTTTATTTTATTAATATTTATAATTCCAGGAGTATCTGTAATTATATAACTAATATTATTATAAATAAATGGAGTATATATACAATCATTAGTTGTACCTGATATATTATGAACAATCATTCTGTCTTCATTTAAAATATAATTTATTAAAGTTGATTTTCCAACATTTGGTTTTCCTATAATAGTTAGTTTTATTGGATTATTTATTTTTTTTATTTTTTTTTTAACAATTATTTTTTTTTTTTTAATAAATATTAAAATTTTTTTAAATAAAAAATTAATACCATAACCATTATAAGCTGAAATTGGAAATATTTCTTTAGTTAAACCTAAAGAAAAAAAATTTAAATTAACTGTTATATAATTTAATTTATCAATTTTATTAACAACTAAAAAAATTTTTTCTTTAAATTCATAAATATATTTATTTAATATTTTATCTTCTAATAATAAACCATCAAAAGCACTTACTAAAAATAATATAATATTACTTTTTTTAATTGATAAAAAAGTTTTAGCTGCTATTTTAATCTGAATCTCATCTTTTAAATTATCAATACCCCCAGTATCAATAATAATAAATTTTATACCTTTAATGTTTATATAACCATAATTTATGTCTCTTGTTGAATTTTTATAATTATTAACTAAAGATTTTTTTTTACATAATAAATAATTAAATAAAGTAGATTTACCAACATTTGATCTACCAATAATTGTTATAATATAAGTCATTATAACTCCATTAATAATATATTAAAATAAAATATATATATATAATTAAATAAATTTATAGTTTTTTATAAAAAAATATTTTCAAAAAAAAAATAATTTCATTAATAGGTAATATTAATTGTATTTTATTATTTATATTTTTAATTGTTAGAATTTTATTATATATTTCATTGTCACCAATTATTATAGCTATAATAGAAAAAATATTATTAGAATTAATTAATTGTTTTTTAATATTTAAATTATTATAATTATTTAAAATTTTAAGTTTTGGTAATTTAATATGTATATATTCTGCTAATTTAATCGAATTAAATTTAATATTAAAATTATTAAATGAAATTATATTAATATCTATTTTAAATTTATATTTAGAAATATTTTTAACTTTTTTAATTAACAAAATTAATCTTTCTAATCCTATTGCACAACCGATAGCTGGAATTTTATTCCCCCCTAATTGTTCAACTAATTTATCATATCTACCTCCACCACAAATAGTACTATTAAAATTAATATTTTTAGTTACCCATTCAAAAACTGTATAATTATAATAATCTAAACCTCTTACAATACTTTTATTAATATTATATTTAATACCTATATTTTTTAATATTTTACATAATTTATAAAAATGTATTTTAGATTTTATACTTAAATATTTTGTAATACAAGGAGCTTTATTTATTATTTTTTTTATTTTAATATTTTTGGTTTCTAATATACGTATTGGGTTTTTATATATTCTTTTAATATTTTTTAAATCTAATAAATTAATATTTTTAATAAAAAATTTTTTTAAAATATAATTATATTTTATTCTAGTTTTAATAGAACCAATTGTATTAATTTCTAAAGTAATATAATTAGATAAACCTAAAATTTTCCATAATCTACATATTATTAAAATTATTTCAGCATCAATTTGTGGTCCTTGTAAACCAAATATTTCAATACCTATTTGATTAAATTGACGATATCTACCCTTTTGAGGTCTTTCATATCTAAACATCGGTCCAATATACCATAAACGTTGTTCTTTATTATATAAAAAATTATGTTCTATACCAGATCTTACACAACTAATAGTCGCTTCTGGTCTTAAAGTAATTTTTTTCATATTACGATCATTAAAACTAAACATTTCTTTTTTAATTATATCAGTTTGATTATTTAATGTTTTTTTAAATAAAATAGTTTTTTCTATAATAGGTAATCTGATTTCATTATAACCATAAGAAATGATTAAATTTTTAATAATATTTTCAATTTTTTGCCATAAATTAATATCACTAGGTAGTAAATCATTCATTCCACGTATAGATTTTATTTTTTTAATCACTTTTTAAAATTTTTAAAAAATTATTAAATTATTTAATTTTTAAAATAAAATTTATATTATTTAAATAAAATTATTTTAAAATAAAATATTTATATTTATTAAAATTTAATACGATTAAATACTTTACCTGATAATTGTCCACATGCTGCATTAATATCTCTACCTCTATTATTTCTAATAGTAACAATAAAACCATAATTTAATAATATATTATAAAATTTTTTAATTTTATTATTAGAACTACATAAATATTTAGAATTTAAAAATTTATTAAATGGTATTAAATTAATCTTACATAATATATTTTTTAAAATATAAGCTAATTGATGTGCATATTTTTCTTTATCATTAATATTTTTTAACATAATATATTCAATTGTTATACCATTTTTATTTGCTTTAGAATTATAAATATAATTTTTAACTGATTTTAAAATATTTTCAATATTATATTTTATATTAAATGGAATTATAAGATTACGAATTTTATTATTAGAAGCATGTAAAGATAAAGCTAATTTAATATCTAAATATTTTTTTAAATTATTAATTGCAGGTATTATACCAACAGTAGATAAAGTTATTTTACGTTTTGAAAAATTAAAACAATATTTATCAAGCATAATTAATATTGAGGTAATAATATTTTTAAAATTTAATAATGGTTCTCCCATCCCCATTATAACTATATTTGTTATTAAACGTAAATTTTTTTTTTTAACGAATTTCATAACATTTAAAATTTGACTAATAATTTCAAAAGTATATAAATTTCTATTATAACCTTGTTTTCCAGTTAAACAAAATTTGCATCCTAATGAACATCCAATCTGTGAAGATATACATAATGTAGCACGATTATATTCTGGTATATAAATAGTTTCAATTTTTTGTTTATTTATTTCCATAATAAATTTTATTGTACCATCATATGAATAATTTAATTTAAATAAATTTAAAGTATTTATATAAATAATTTTTTTAATTTTAACTAAAGTATTTTGATTTAAATTATTAAATAAATTAAAATTATTATTTTTAAAATTATATATTTTTTTAACCATTTGTTTTGCACGAAAAGATTGTTCTCCTAATATGATAAAAAGTAAAAAAATTTCTTGATAACCTATATTTAATAAATTAATTTTTTTTAATAACAATTTAACCTTAAAATAAAATTATAAATTATTTAAATAATAAAAATTATTTTATAATTAAATAAAATTAAAAATATATTAATAAATTTAAAAATATTAATAAATTAAAATCTTAAAATAAATATTTATTGGAATTTATATGTTTAAACAACAAGTAGGTGTTATTGGAATGGCAATTATGGGTAAAAATTTAGCTTTAAACATAGAAAGTAAAGGTTATACAGTTTCAATATTTAATAGAACGCCAAAAAGTACTAATGAAGTAATTTTAAACAATCCTAACAAAAATATAAAACCATATTATACACTTAAAAACTTTGTAAAATCAATTATAAAACCAAGAAGAATTTTTATTATGGTAAAATCAGGTAAAGCGACAATAGAAGTAATTAATTATTTAATTAAATTTATAAGTAAAAAAGATATAATTATAGATTGTGGAAATACATATTATAAAAATAGTATTAAAATGAATAATAAATTAAATTCAATGGGGTTTTATTATATCGGTGCTGGAATTTCGGGAGGAGAAGAAGGAGCATTAAAAGGACCAGCAATTATGCCTGGAGGAAATTTAACAGCATATAAATTAATTTTACCAATTTTTAAAAAAATAGCTGCTTCATATAAAAATGAACCATGTGTAAATTATATTGGTAAAAATGGTTCAGGACATTATGTTAAAATGATACATAATGGTATAGAATATAGTGATATGCAATTAATATCTGAAACTTATTTTATATTAAAAAAAGGATTAAATTTAAACAATAAACAAATAAGTAAAATTTTTGAAAATTGGAATAAAGGGGAATTAAATAGTTATTTGATTGAAATAACAAAAAATATTTTAATTAAAAAAGATAAAAATAAAAAATATTTAATTGATGTTATATCAGATGAAGCAAATAATAAAGGAACAGGAAAATGGATGTGTGAAGAAGCATTAAATTTAAAAGAACCATTAAATTTAATAATGCAATCAGTTTTTATGAGATATATATCAAATATGAAAAAACAACGTTTAAAAGCATCTAAAATATTAAAATGTTCTGAAAATAAATATAAAATTAAAAATAAAATAAATTTTATTAAAAAAATTAAACAATCACTTTATTTTAGTAAAATAATTTCATATGCTCAAGGTTTTTCTCAATTAACTAAAGCATCAAAAAAAAATAAATGGAATCTAAATTATAGTAATATAGCAAAAATTTTTAGATCAGGTTGTATTATAAAAGCTAAACTTTTACAAAACATTACAAATTCATATATTAAAAATCCAAATATTAAAAATATTTTATTAACAAAATATTTTTCTAATATAATAAATAATTATCAAAATTCATTACGTGATGTTATTATTTTTTCAATTAGATTAGGAATTCCAATACCAGTATTTAATGCATCAATATCTTATTATGATAGTTATAGATGCGCAAATTTATCAACTAATTTAATACAAGCTCAACGTGATTATTTTGGAGCACATACTTATAAACGTATTGATAAAAATGGTATTTATCATACTAAATGGTTAAAATAAATAAAAATATAAATATTCTAAATTTTGTAAAGTTATTTTATAAATAAAGCAAATAATAATAATAAAAATACAAATACTAAAATATAATTTATAACATTTTTATTTTAAATTATTTAAAAAAATTTTAATATTTCTAATAAAATTATTTATTTTTGGTGTATTTTTATTTAAATAATTATTGTTAATAGTTTGATCAAAATTATAAATAATTTTTTTTTGTCTTTCAGTTAAATTTACAGGAGTTTCTATAATAACTTTAAATAACAAATCTCCTTTAAATTTATTATTTAAAGATTTTATACCTTTCCCTTTCATTCTAAACAATTTACCAGTTTGAGTTTCAGGAGGTATTTTTAATTTTATACGTCCATGTAAAGTAGGAACTTCAATTTCACCACCTAAAACTGCAGTAGTAAAATTAATTGGTATTTCACAATATAAATTATTATTATCTCTTTTAAAAATTGAATGTTCCTTAATTTTTATTTTAATATATAAATCACCAGATAAACCCCCTCTTTTACCAGCTTCTCCTTCACCAGTAATACGTACTGTATCACCATCATTTAAATTTTTTGGAATTTTAATTGAAAGATTTTTAAATTTTTTAATTCTACCATTACTTTTACAATAATTACATGCATTTTTAATAATTTTTCCGCCACCATTGCATTTTGGGCATGTTTGTTGAAATGTAAAAAAACCTCTTTTAATTTGAATTTGACCTTTTCCATTACATGTTAAACAATTAATAGGTAAACTTCCCTTTTTTGTTCCTTTTCCGTTACAATATTTACATTTTATAAAAGTTTGTATATTAATTTCTTTATTGACTCCTTTAATTATATCTTCTAAATTTAGTTCAATATTATATTTTAAATCAGAACCTTTATTAACATTTTTATTACGATTATCCCCGAAGATATCACCAAAAACATCACCAAAAATATCGCTAAAACTAGTTTCAGAACTAAAATTATTATCATAAGATTGATTAAATGCTTCATGACCATATTGATCATATGCATTTCTTTTTTTATTATCACTTAAAATTTCATAAGCTTCTTTTATTTCTTTAAAACGTTTTTCAGCATTTTTATCTTTATTTCTATCAGGATGGTATTTCATAGCTAAACGTTTATATGCTTTTTTTATTTCTATATTATTTGAATTTTTAGATATTCCAAGTAATGTATAATAATCTTTTTTTGACATTTTTAAACCTTAAAAATAATTATGGGTATAGATTTTTTTCTATACCCAAATAATTAATTTTTTTTTAAAAAAAATTAAATTTTAATAAAAATAAAATTATTTATTTTTATCTTTTATTTCTTCATATTCAGCATCAACAACATCATTTTCTTTTTTTTTATTATCATTATTATTATTTACATTAGTGTTAGAATTTTGTTCTTGTGTAAGAGATAATAATTTTTCAGATAATTTCATAAGTGATTCTATTTTATTTTCAATAATTATTTTATTTTCTTCTTTAACTGAATCTTCCAATTCTTTAATTGAATTTTCAATATTTTTAATTTCATCAGCAGATAATTTATTTTTAACAGTAGATAATTGTTTTTTTGTATTATGTATAATATGATCTGCCTGGTTTCTAATTTGTACTATTTCTTCAAATTTTTGATCAGCTTCAGCATTAATTTCAGCATCATGTATCATTTTTTTAATTTCTGATTCTTTTAAACCAGATGATGCTTTTATTGTAATTTGTTGTTCTCTTTGAGTTTTTTTATCTTTAGCTGATACATGTAATATCCCATCCGCATCAATATCAAATGTTACTTCAATTTGAGGTATACCTCTAGGAGCTGAGTTAATTCCATCTAAATTAAATTGACCTAAAGATTTATTGTTATTTGCTCTTTTACGTTCACCTTGTAAAATATGAATTGTTACTTCAGATTGATTATCTTCTGCAGTAGAAAATATTTGACTATGTTTTGTTGGTATAGTTGTGTTTTTATTAATTAATGTTGTCATTACACCCCCCATAGTTTCAATACCTAAAGATAATGGAGTAACATCTAATAATAAAACATCTTTAACATCACCAGATAAAACTCCGCCTTGTATAGCTGCACCAATAGCTACAGCTTCATCAGGATTAATATCTTTTTTAGGTTCTTTTTTAAAAAAATTAGCTACTTTCTTTTGAACCATAGGCATACGAGTTTGACCTCCAACTAATAAAACATCTTGAATATTTTTAATAGATAACTTAGCATCTTTTAAAGCTATTTCTAAAGGTTTAATTGATTGATTAATTAAATCTTCTACAAGTGATTCAAGTTTAGCACGTGTTACTTTTATATTCATATGTTTAGGACCAGTTGTAGTTGCAGTTATATAAGGTAAATTTACTTCAGTTTGTTGTGATGAAGATAATTCAATTTTAGCTTTTTCAGCAGCTTCTTTTAAACGTTGCATTGATAAAGGATCATTTTTTAAATCTATACCTTGATCTTTTTTAAATTCTTCAACTAAATAATTAATTAATCTATTATCAAAATCTTCACCTCCTAAATGTGTATCACCATTTGTTGAAAGTACTTCAAAAGTTTTTTCACCATCAACTTCATCTATTTCTATAATAGATATATCAAACGTACCACCACCTAAATCATAAACTGCAATAGTACGATTACCAATTTCCTTATCTAAACCATAAGCTAAAGCAGCTGCTGTAGGTTCATTTATAATACGTTTAACTTTTAACCCAGCAATTCTCCCAGCATCTTTAGTCGCTTGTCTTTGAGAATCATTAAAATAAGCTGGAACTGTAATAACAGCTTCATTAACTGTTTCACCTAAATATTCTTCAGCAGTTTTTTTCATTTTTTTTAATACTTCAGCTGAAATTTGAGGTGGAGCTATTTTTTCACCATTTATATCTAACCATGCATCACCATTTTTTGAAGAAACTATATTATAAGGCATAATATTTTGATCTCTTTTTATTTCATTATCTTGAAAACGTCTACCGATTAATCTTTTAATAGCAAATAAAGTATTTTTAGGGTTTGTTATAGATTGTCGTTTAGCTGGTTGACCAACTAAAATTTCGCCATCTTTAGTATAAGCTATAACGGAAGGTGTAGTGCGATCTCCTTCAGAGTTTTCTATTACTTTAGCCTTATTATTTTCCATTACAGCTACACAAGAATTAGTAGTACCTAAATCAATTCCTATTATTTTTATCATTTTAAACCCATTTAAAAATTTAAATATTATAAAAATTTTTTATTATAAAATTAAACAAATTTAAATTTATTTATTAAAATATTAATAAAATAAATTTATAAAATAGAATTAATTTTAAATAAATTTTTATATTATATAAAAATAAAAAATTAATAATTTTAAAATAATATTTTTTTATAAAAATATTTATTAAAATAAAATGAAAAGAAAAAATTTAATATATTTTTTAAATACATTAAAAATATGGCATAATAAACTTATAAATATAAAAAATCAAAATTTAAAAAATGATTATTTAAAAAATATTAATTTACCTGATTTAATGGATAGAGCTGCACAAGAAGAGGATTTTAATATAAAATTAATAAATATTAATAGAAATTATAAAGTAATAAAAATAATAGAAAGAACAATTAAAAAAATAAAATATAAAAAATTTGGATATTGTGAAAATTGTTTAATAGAAATTAATATAAAACGTTTAAAAGCAAATCCTATTGCAAAATTTTGTATAAAATGTATTAAAAAAATGTAAAAAATTTTATATTATTTAAAATAATATTATTAAAAAATAAATATACTTAAATATTTAAAATATTTTTTTATTGTTTAAATAAAATTAAATTTAAATATGAATAATGAATATTTAATTAAAAAAGTTATTAAAAATATTAAAAATAATGAAAAATATTTAATTGCATATAGTGGCGGAATGGATTCAAGTGCTCTTTTACAAATATTAATTGATTTAAATAAATTATATTTAAAAAAAATATCATTTAGAGCAATACATATAAATCATAATTTAAATATAAATTCAAATATTTGGGTTAAACATTGTTATTTATTTTGTAAAAAAAGAAATATTAAATTAATTATTAAAAATATATATATTAAAAAAAAAAAAAATATTGAAAAAAAAGCTAGAAATTTACGTTATAAATGTTTTAAAGAAACAATTATAAATAATGAAATTTTATTATTAGCACATCATTTACAAGATCAATGTGAAACATTTTTATTAGCTTTAAAAAGAGGAAGTGGCCCTAAAGGTTTATCTTGTATGCCATTTAAAAGAAAACTAAATAAAAATTATTTAATTAGACCTTTTTTAAGTATTAATAAAAAATATATTAAAAAATATATTTTTGAAAATAAAATAAAATATATTATAGATAATAGTAATTATAATATAAAATTTGATAGAAATTATATTAGAATTAAAATTTTACCTTTAATTATTAAAAAATGGCCTAATTTTTATATTTCTATTTTAAAAAGTACTATATTATATTCAAATCAAGAAAAAATTATTAATAATATTATTAATAAAAAAATATTAATTTATCAAAATAAAAAAAAAGCATTATTTATTAATTATTTAAAAAAAGAAAAAAAAAAGAAATGTTTTTTAATAATTAAAAATTGGATTAATAAATTTAATTTTAAAACACCTTCTTATAAAATAATCAAAAATATTTGGTATGAAATAATATTATCTAATAAAAATTCTAAACCAAAATTAAATACTAAATTATATAAAATTATTAGATATTCTAAATATCTATATTTATTACCTATTAAATATAATATAAAAAAAACAATAATTAAATTAAATAAAAAAAATATTTTAATATTTAATAATTTTTTTAAATTATCAATTAATAAAATAGAAGGTTTTATATTAAAAGCACCTAATAAAAAAACAAAAATTAATATTAGATTTATTTTAAAAGGTAAATATAAAATTTTAGGTAAAATACATTTATTAAATGAAAAAAAAATATGGAAAGAATTTGGTATACCTCCGTGGTTGAGAAATAAAGTACCATTATTATATTATGATGATAAATTAATATCTGCTGTTGGGTTTTTTATTACAAATTATGGTAAAATAAAATATGGAGATAAAATTATATATATTAATATTATAAAATAAAATTTAAATAAATATAATATAAATAAATAATATTTTATTTTAAAATAATTAAAAATTTATTTATCTAAATAAAGGAAAAAAATGATAAAAACAAAAAATATAGAAATGAAAGGAATAATAATTAAAACATTACCTAATACTACATTTAAAGTAAAATTAGAAAATAATAATATAATAATTGCACATATATCAGGAAAAATAAGAAAAAACCATATACGTATTTTAACAAACGATAAAGTAATTGTTGAAATAACGAAATATGATTTAAAAAAAGGACGTATTATTTTTAGAGAAAATTAATTATTTTATTATATTTTAAAAATATTTAAATTAATAAAATTAAGGTTTATATTATATTTATTATGAAAAAAAAATATTATGAAAATTTTAAAAAAATTAGTAAAATTTATTTTAAAATAAAAAAATTATTAAATTTTAAAAAAAAAATTAAAAACAATATTATATATACAAGAATTACAAATGAATATAAAAAATTAAATGATATAAATTTTTTATTTATAAATTGGGAACAAAATAAAAAAAAAAAAAAAGATATTATATATAATATTAAAATTAAAAAAATAGAAAAAAAAATATTAAAATATTTAATTAAAAAAAAAAAAAAAAATAATTGTTTTATAGAAATAAAATCTGGAACTGGAGGTAATGAAGCTTCATTATTTACAAAAAAATTATTTAAAATGTATTATTATTATTCTGAAATTAAAAAATTAAAAATTCAAATAATTCATGTTAATCAATGTGAATATGGAGGTTATAAAGAAATAATTTTTAAAATAATTGGTAAAAATATATATAATAATTTAAAATTTGAATCTGGAGGTCATAGAGTACAAAGAATTCCTGAAACAGAAACTCAAGGCAGAATTCATACATCAACTTGTACAATTGCGATTTTACCTGAAATAAAAAAAAAAAATTATAAAAATATTGATTTAAATAATATAAAAATAGATACATTTAAATCTTCAGGTTCTGGAGGTCAACATGTAAATACAACTGATTCTGCAGTTCGTATTACACATATACCAACTAATATTGTAGTAGAATGTCAAAATGAAAGATCACAACATAAAAATAAATCAAAAGCTTTTGAAATATTAATTGCAAGAATTAAAAAAATGGAAATATTAAAACAAAATAAAAAAAATTCTATTATTAAAAAAAAATTATTAGGTAGTGGTGATAGAATGGATAGAAAAAGAACATATAATTTTCAAAAAAATAGAGTTACTGATCATAGAATTAATTTAATTTTATATTGTTTAGAAGAAATAATAAATGGAAATCTTGATATATTAATAACACCTTTAAAAAAAAAATATAACTTAAATAAATTATATTTTTTTTTAAAAAATATATTTTTTTAAAGTTATTATATATTTTAATATATATATAAAATTAAATTTAAATTATTTAAAATTAAAATGATAAATAAAAAATTATCTTATATAACATATAATAAAAAAATAAAATTTTTATATTTTATTAAAAAACAATTTGAAGCAGGTTTATCATTATTTGGATGGGAAATTAAATCTATTAGATTTGGTAAAATAAATATTGAAAATAGTTATATTAAATTTAAAAATTTAAATATTTTTTTATTAAATTTAATTATTAACCCATTAAATAATTTAAATAACAAAAATATAATTAAATTACGTAATATAAGATTATTATTAAAAAAAAAGGAAATATTTTTTTTATTTAATAAAATAAAAAAAGAAGGTTACACAATAATACCGTTATGTATGTACTGGAAAAAAAATTGGATAAAAATAAATATTTGTTTAGTTAAAGGGAAAAAAAAATATGATAAAAGAAAAAATATAAAAGAAAAAGAATGGAAAAAAAAAAAAGAATTTTTAAAAAAAAACTTGCAAATCCAATAAAATTAAATATAATATAATCTCATAAAGGGGCTGTTTTGGATTCGACGTAATTTATAAAAATTTTAAAGCATGCCGAGGAAAGGTTGGCCTCGTTAAAAACCTATTATAAAATAAAAGCAAAAAAAAATTATTCTTTAGCAGCTTAAATTTAATAAAAAAATAATTAAATGTAAATAAATTTACTATTTAAAATAAATATTTAATATTAATAAACTATAATTATTTTATATATGTTTAAATTTTTTAAAAAAAATTAAACTAAGCATGTAGTATTAAAATTATAAAAAATTACGGACGCGGGTTCAAATCCCGCCAGCTCCAAATTTTATTTTTTTTTTAAATAATTTATTAATTCTTTAATTGTTTGTTTTTTTAATGCAATTTCTGCTATTTTTTTTGCATCACTAAATTTATTTTTAATAATAATATTTTTAATATATGGTATATAATTAGTATTCATACTAAATTCATCTAAACCCATACCTAATAATAATAATGTTGCAT
The DNA here is from genome assembly GCA_030849345.1 of Candidatus Psyllophila symbiotica. Taxonomy (GTDB): domain Bacteria; phylum Pseudomonadota; class Gammaproteobacteria; order Enterobacterales; family Enterobacteriaceae_A. The sequence goes on from CP102983.1 coordinate 97,050, forward strand.
TTTCATCACTAGCTAATTCACCACATATACTTACATATTTATTTTGTTTATGAGTATAATATATAATTTTTTTAATTAATTTTAAAATTTGAGGTGATAATGAATTATAAAGATGTGAAACTAATTTATTGTTTCTGTCAACTGCAAATGTATATTGTGTTAAATCATTAGTACCTATACTAATAAAATCAATTTCTTTAATAATATCTTTAATAATTAAAGCAGAAGCTGGAGTTTCAATCATTACTCCAATTAAAATTTTTTTATTAAATTTTTTTTTATCAATTGTTAATATTTTTTTAATATTATTTAATTCATATTTTAAATATTTAATTTCTTCAATAGAAGTAACCATAGGGAATATGATTTTAATATTTCCATAATAAGATGATAATAAAATAGCACGTATTTGAGTATATAAAATTTTTTTACAATCTATTAACATACGAATAGCTCTCCATCCTAAAAATGGATTTTCTTCTTTTGGTATATTTAAATAAGATACATTTTTATCTCCTCCGATATCTATTATACGTATGTTTATTGGTTTATTTTTTAGTTTTTTAACTATATATTTATAAGATTTATATTGTTCATTTTCATTAGGTAAAACATTTCGATTCATAAATAAAAATTCAGTTCTATATAAACCTATACCTTCAGAACCATATTGCTTAAAAATATTTATATCTTTTGGATTACATATATTAGATAAAAGAGATATTTTACGTCCATCTAAAGTTATAGTTTTTAAATTTTTAATTTTTTGTAATTTTTTTTTTTCATTTATATATTTTTTTTTTTCTTTTTTAATAGAATTAATAATATTTATATTTGGATTTATATATATTTTATTATTAATTGAATCTAAAATTATATAATCATTATTTTTAATTTTATTAGTTATATTATAAACATTAATAATAGTAGGTAATTCTAGAGATTTTGCAATAATTGTAGTATGAGATGTTACTCCCCCTAATTCAATAATAAAACCTAATACTTTATTTAAATTTATTTGTGCTATTTCAGATGGTGTTAAATCTTTTGATACAATAATTACTTCATTTTTAATAAAATTTAAATCAATTATATTTAATTTTAAAATATTTTTTAATAATCTGTTTTTAATATCATTTAAATCATTTATTCTTTCTTTTAAATAATCATTTTTTATTTTTTTAATAGTTTCAATTTGTTTATTTATAATTATTTCAACAGCATAATCTGCAGATATTAATTGTTTTTTAATTAAATTTATTATTTCTTTTTCAAATTCATAATCATCTAATATCATAATATGACTATTAAATATATTTTCTTTATCTTTATCTATTTTATTTTTATTTATTTGTTTAATTTGTTTTAATTGCTCAATAGTTTTATTACGTCCAAAATAAAAATTTTGGATTTCTTTATTTATTTCATGTTTAAATATATTAATTTGATTAATTTTTATTTTTTGTTTTTTAAATAATAAAGCTTTTCCTAAAGCTATACCTTTAGAAACAGAAATTCCAGAAATCATATAATAACCTTTTAATATTATAAATAAATATTTTATTTAAGTTTTTTGATTATATTTAATAAATGTTTTAAAGCATATTTTTCATCTTTACCTTTAATAAATATATTTATTTTATTTCCTTGTATAATACCTAAAGTTTGTAATTTAAATAAACTTTTAGCATTTACTATATTTTTATTATATTCTATAATAATTTCAGATTTAAATTTTTTTGCTTCTTTAACTAATTTTGCTGCTGGTCTTATATGTAAACCATTTTTAATATTTATTAAAATTTTTTTTTTTAACATTTTTTTTCCTTTAAAATAATTAATTAAAATATTTATTTTAAAATAATTTTAATTAAACATTAAATATATAAATTTTAAAATAAATAATAAATATAATATATCCATATTTTAAAAAACAATTATTTAATTAAAATTAATAAGCTGCGAATTGACGCAGCTTTATTATTATTAAATTTTTCTTAATATTTTAAATAATATTATTTTATAATTATTATTATTTGTTTTAATTTTAATATTATATTTACCTATTTTTTTAATTGTTTTTAAAAAAAATTTTTTTTTAATTTTAATATTATAATCATTAATAATTGAAATAATTTTTTTATTATTAATAGAGCTAAATAAATAACCATTATTATTACATTTAATATACAAAATAATAAAAAAATTTTTATTTTTAATATTTATATTATAATTTAATATATTTTTTTTTTTTTTTATAATAAAATTTTTATTATTATATATAGATATTCCCTTTGGTATAAGAAAATTAAATGCATAACCTGATTTTACATTTATTTTAGAACCTACGTTATATATTTTTGAAATTTTATCAAATAAAATTAATTTCATATTAAAATCTCTTATATTATAATTATATCTAAATTATTTATGATTATCTGTATATGGAAATAATGATAAATATCTAGCTAATTTAATAGCATTTGTTAATTTACGTTGATATTTAGCACTAGTTCCGGTAATTCTACTAGGTATAATTTTTCCACTTTCATTTATATAATTTTTTAATAAATTTATATCTTTGTAATCAATTTCTTTTAATTTATTTATAATAAAATAACAATTTTTTTTATTTATTAAATTATTCATAATATATCCATTTTATATATATTAATATTCATATATTTATATTATATTAAATGTTTTTTTTTAATATTTTCATTTTTATATTTATTTTTAATCATTGGTGAATTATTATTTACAATTTTTTTAATACGTATAATTAATTTTCTAATAATTAAATTATTAAATTTTAATTTATTTTCTATTTTTTGAATATTTTGTTTTGAAATTTGAATATTTAAAAGAATATAATGAGCTTTAATATGTTTTTTAATTTTATAAGAAAGTTTACGATTCCCCCAATCTTCAATTTTAAAAATTTGACCACCTTTCTTTTTAATATAATCAATATAATATTTAATAATTTCTAATATTTTATTATTTTTATTTGAATTAAATAAAATAACAATTTCATAATTTTGCATTAATAAACCTTAATATTTTTTAATTTAATTAAATATTTAATTTAAACATTTTAATGGTTTAGGTAAACCTGAAATTTTATTAATTTGTTTTGTTGGATTTTTATTAAATAAACTATATATATATTTACTATTACCTTTTAAATTACCATATTTATAATATATAATTTTTGTTATAGTTTTAATGGTAGGTGAATAATTTAAAAAATTATAAAATTTTCTGATTATAAAAATAATTTCCCAATGTTTTTTAGTTAAAAAAATTTTTTCTTTTTTAGATAAAAATAATGCTATAATTAAATTCCATTTTTTTTTTTTTATAATATAACCATAAATATTTTTTAATAATTAAATTTTTAATAAAAATAATTTATTTTTTATTTTAAAATAAATTGAAATTTATTTAAATTTAAATTTTAATATAATATAAAATAAATAAAATAATATATATTTTAATTTTTTTTAAATGAAAAGATAAAAAAAACTTGTTTTTTTTAAAAATATTATTATTTTATAAATATTTTCTTTATATAATTTTATAGAGGGATGGTCGAGTGGTTTAAGGCAGTGGTCTTGAAAACCACCAAGAATTAATAATTCTTCGTGGGTTCAAATCCCACTCCCTCTGTTTAATATAAATTAATAAATTTTAATTTTAAATTATAAATTACATATTGAAGTAATTTTATTTATAATAATTATTTATATAAAATTAAAATAATATTAAAAAAAATAAATTTAAAAATGAAAAATTATAAATATACTTTAAATTTACCTAAAACTAAATTTCCTATGAAAGGAAATTTGATAAGTAAAGAAAAAAAAATAATTAAAACATGGAATTTAAAAAATATATATAAAAAAATACAAAAATCAAAAAACAAAAAAAAAATTTATATTTTACATGATGGACCAATATATGCAAATGGTCATATACATATTGGACATGCAATTAATAAAATTATAAAAGATATAATAATTAAATCTAAAAATTTAAGTGGTTTTAATGCTCCATATATCCCAGGATGGGATTGTCATGGTTTACCTATTGAATTAGAAATAGAAAAAAAATATGGTAAACCAGGAATAAAAATTTCAAAATCAGAATTTAGAAAAAAATGTAGAATTTATGCAAATAAACAAATTTTAATACAAAAAAAAGAATTTATACGTTTAGGTGTTATTGCGGATTGGAAAAACCCATATTTAACAATGAATTATAATACAGAAGCAAATATTATAAATGTATTCAAAAAAATCTTAAAATTAGGATATTTAATAAATGGAGAAAAACCAATACATTGGTGTATAAATTGTCAATCTTCTTTATCAGAAGCTGAAATAGAATATAATAATATTAAATCTTTAAGTCTTTATATATTATTTAAATCTATAAAAAATGATAAAATTTTAAATAAATTTAATATTAAAAAATTTACAAATGATATTAATTTAGTTATTTGGACAACTACACCTTGGACATTAATATTAAATAAAGCAATTGCAATAAATCCAAATGAAATTTATCAACTTATTAAAATTTCAAATAAATATTTTATTTTATCAAAAAATACAACCATTAATATAATAAAATTAATGAAACCGAAAAAATGGAAAATAATAGCAAAATGTAAAGGTAAAAAATTAGAATTTTGTTATTTTAAACATCCATTTATAAATTTAAATGTTCCTATTATTTTAAGTAATCATGTAAATTTATATATTGGAAGTGGTGCAGTTCATATTGCGCCAGAACATGGATTAGATGATTTTTTAATAAGTAAAAAATATTTAATAAAAACATTAACAAAAGTTAATAAAAATGGAATTTATATTAATGGAACGCATTTATTGTTAGATAAAAAATTTATTTTTGATGTTAATAATATAATAATTAAATTATTAAAACAAAATAAAAATTTTTTAAAAAAACAAAAAATTATTCATAAATATCCACATTGTTGGCGCCATAAAACTAAAATTTTTTTAAGAATAACTCCTCAATGGTTTATTAATTTAAATAAAAATAATTTAAAAGAAGAAATAATAAAAAATATTCAAAAAATTAAATGGATTCCTTCATGGGGTAAATTACATATGGAAAATATGATTAAAAATAGACCAGATTGGTGTATTTCTAGACAAAGAACATGGGGAGTACCAATTACATTAATTATAAATAAAAAAAATTTAAAATTACATCCAGATAATATTAAAATAATTGAAAATATTATTAAAGTTATTAAAAAAAAGGGTACACAAGAATGGTGGAATTTAAAAATTAAAAATATAATTAAAGAAAAAAAAAAATATACTAAAATAAATGATATATTAGATGTATGGTTTGATTCTGGAACTACACATTATTCCATAATTAAAAAACGAAATGAATATAAAGGAAATAACTCTAATTTATATATAGAAGGTATAGATCAATATCGTGGGTGGTTTATGTCTTCTTTAATAACTTCAATTATAATAACAGGAAAATCACCTTATAAAGAAATAATAACTCATGGTTTTGTAGTAGATAAAAAAAAAAAAAAAATGTCAAAATCTGTAGGTAATATAATAAAACCATTAGATTTAATTAAAAAATTTAGTTGTGATGTATTAAGATTATGGGTTGCTTATTCTGAATATACTAATGAAATAATAGTTTCAAATAAATTATTAAAAAAAACTACAGAAATTTATAGAAAAATTCGTAACACAATACGTTTTTTATTATCAAATATAAATGATTTTAAACCAAATATAAATTTAATAAATTATAATAAAATGATTATATTAGATTTATATATATTAAATTATACATTAAAAATTCAAAATAAAATTAAAAAAGCTTATGATAAATATAATTTTATTAAAGTAATAAAATATTTAATTAAATTCTGTACAATAAAAATGGGATCTTTTTATTTTGATATAATTAAAGATAGGCAATATACTAATAAAAAAAATAGTATATCTAGAAGAAGTGGTCAAACAGTAATGTTTTATATTTTAGAATTTTTAGTTAGATGGATATCTCCTATTTTATCATTTACAGCTGATGAAATATGGAGTTATTTACCTGGTTATAGATCAAAATTTATTTTTACTGAAGAATGGTATAATATAAATTATAAATTTAAAAAATTAAAAATTAATTTTTTAAAACAAATAATTAAAATAAAATATAAAATAAATAAAAAAATTGAAATTTTAAGAAAAATTAAAAAAATAGGAAGTTCATTAAAAGCAAATGTTATTATTTATTCAAATAAAAAATTAATAAAATGTTTAAATAAATTTAAAAAAGAATTACATTTTATATTTATTGTTTCTAAAATAAAATTAATTATTTTAAAAAAAAAAAAAATAAATAATTTTAAAATAAATATAATAATTTCAAAAAAAAAAAAATGTAATAGATGTTGGCATTATAGTAAAAAATGTAATATATCAAAATATATTGGAATTTGTAATCGTTGTATAATAAATATATTTGGAAAAGGTGAAATAAGAAAATTTATATAATTATTTATAATTAAATTTAAATTTTTAATGAATTTATTATTTTAATATTTAAGTATTTTTTTTGACTTTTTTATAAAAAATAATTATTAATATATTTAAATTAATTTGGCCCTTTAGCTCAGTTGGTTAGAGCAAACGACTCATAATCGTTAGGTCACTGGTTCAAAACCAGTAAGGGCCATATTTAATAAAATATATAATTTTAAAAAATAATATATTAAATTTTAAAAAATTATTTATTAATATTTATAAAAATAAAATTAAAAATATAAGGAATTTTTTAATTATTACTCATAAGTTATTATAAAATAACTTTATTTGATTGTATAATTCAAATTTGTAATAAATTTAATATTTTAAAAAAATAATAAAAAATTTTAAATTCAATAGGTATTAAAAAAAGAAATTACAATTAAAACACATACTATTAATTTAAAATATAAATCTCAAAATGGAAAATATAAAAATGAATTTAATAAATACATCAAAATATGTTGTTTTTTTTAATGAAATTTTTAAATTATTAATAGCCTTCTAAAGTATATTATTATTAATTGATTTAACACAAGAAATAAAAGTACAAACTTTATAAAATTATAATAAAGTAATTAAAATTAATTTAGATATAATAATATTATTTAATAAAATTAATTTACCTAATTTAAATATTAAACGTGTATTAAAAGAATTAAAATATATTATTTGAATAAATAAAAAAAAATATTTTATATTATTCAGATAAAATAGGATAATGAGTAATAATTATATTAAAAAATATAATTAAAAATTTTTACCACTAAAAAGAAAAAAAATAAATCTTTATAAGTAATTATTATTGATTTTTAGTATGATAATTTTTTAAGTATTACTTTTATAATTTGTATTAAAAATGGTTTTTTAAATTAAAAGAAAAAATTATAATTATAAATAATAAAAAAAATTATATTATTGAAATTTAGATATTTTTACACTTATTTTTAAAAATATTATTTTTCGGAAAAGTTAATTTGGATAATATATTTTGAAAAAAAATATAAATAATATTAAAATATGTGATATTATAATTTTTAATTTAAATTTATATAAAAATATAATAATTAAATATAAAAAAAATAAAATTACAAATTTATACAAGATTATTTAATTTAAATTTACATCAAAATGAAATTTTTAAAATTCATTTAAAAAATTAAAATTAAATGATAACTTTTTTTATGAATTTGAAATATTTTTAATATTATGATTTGGTTTTAAGTATAGTTTTTAGGTTTATTAAATATGGAAATAATTATAGAACGTTTTAAAAAAAATATAATTTAAATTTAATAATAATTAAACCTAATATAATATAAAATTTATACTATTAATAAAAAAAAATATTGATAATCCTTATAAATTACTCTTAAAAATATAATTAAAAAATATAATAACCAACTTCTAAATATAAAATATTAATACCAAAAATATTTATGTAAAAATAATTAAATTATATATTGAAAAAAAGGAATTTTAATTAATATAATTTATTTAATATATTAAATACTATTATTAAAAATCATAATCAACTTTATTTTTAAACTTAAAAAATATAATTAATAAATATACATAATTAAATTATAATTTTAAATATTATAAAACAGCAAATTTAGTAAAAATTAATATATGAATTAACAATAAAAATATTTATATTATTTCTAAAATAACATATAAAAATAATTCATATATTGTTTATAAAAAAAATTATATTGAAGTTAAAAAACTTTAATTTATAAATATTAATTTGATATATTAATACAAGCTACTATTAATTTAAATATTATTTTAAGTTATAAAATTAAAAATTAAGAAAAAATTTAACTGTTAAATATAATAGTGTTGATATAAGTAGAAAAAATTAATATAAAAACAAAAAATTGGTAAAAATAAAAAAAATTTGAAAATATTTTTTATTTTAAAAAATATTTTTTATATTAATTTAAATAAATAATAATTAAATATTTAAAAAATATAAATATTAATTTTTAAAAACTTATTTTAAATTAATTTAATGAAAAATTTAATAATAAAAGAAATTCAAAAAAAAATAGGTTATCGTTTTAAAAAAAAAAATTTATTATTAAATGCATTAACATATAACAGTAATAATAATGAACGTTTTGAATTTTTAGGAGATTCAATTTTAAATTTTATTATTTCTAATATTTTATTTAAAAAATTTCCATTAATAAATGAAGGTGAAATGAGTAGAATTAGATCTAATTTAATTAATTATAAAACTTTATCAAAAATTGCAATTAAATTTAATTTAATTAAATATGTAAAATTAAAACAAAAAAAAATAAATAATTATAATCATTATAAAAATTTAATATTATCAAATATAATTGAAGCATTAATAGCAGGAATATATTTAGATAGTAATATTTATACAATAGAACAAATAATTTTAAATTGGTATAATAAATATATTATAAAAATAAAATTATCAATTTTAAATAAAGATTATAAAACTATATTACAAGAAATATTACAAAAAAAAAAAATTAAATTACCAAAATATTCAATAATTAAAATAAATGGAAAAACACATAATCAAAAATTTATTATTAATTGTAAAATTAATTGTTTTAAAAAATATTTTATAGGTATAGGAGAAACTAAACGTAATGCTGAACAATATGTAGCTAAAAAAATTATTAAAATGTTAGGAATTTAATGAAACAAAATATAAAAAATTTATTTGTATCAATTATTGGTAGAACAAATGTAGGTAAATCAACTTTATTAAATAAATTAATTAAAAAAAAATTTTCAATAACATCTAAAAAAAAAAATACAACAATCGAAAATATTTATAGTATTTATGAAAATAAAAAAAATAAAATTATTTATATAGATAATCCAGGTTTTATATTAAATAAAAAAAATGTATTAAATTATATAATTAATAAAAAACAATATAATATTGATATAATTATTTATATAATTGAAGGTACTATTATAAATAATAATGATGAAAATATAATCAAAATTTTAAAAAAAATTAAATGTTATATTATATTAATAATAAATAAAATAGATATTATTAAAAATAAGAATTATTTATTACCATACATTAAATTTTTAAGAAAAAAAATAAATTTTCAAGAATTAATACCAATTTCTGCAAAATTTAATATTAATATTAATGTAATTAATAAAATATTAATTAAACAATTAAATAAAAAAAATGAAAAAAAAAATTATTTTAATTATAAATATTCAAAAAAAAAAATTATATTAGAAACTATACGTGAAAAAATAATAAGATTTTTAGGACAAGAAATACCATATATAATTAATATAAAAATTCAAAATATATTTGTTAAAAATAAATATAATATTTTTATTTTAATATTAGTTAAAAATTTAAATCAAAAAAAAATAATAATAGGAAAATATGGTAATAAAATTAAAATTATTGGAATTAATTCAAAAATAGAAATTGAAAAAAAAATTAAAAAAAAAATAAATTTATTTTTAAAAGTAATTATTAATAATAAATAAATTTATTTATATTTTAAAATATAATAAATTAATAAAATTGGGTAATATTTCTGAAAAAATTATTGAATATTAATATTGATTGTATAACAATTTTAAATAATATTAAAAATGATGTTATATTAAATATAATAAAAACTGCTATTATTATTAAACAAGAAAAAATTAATAATGTAACAATTACTTTTAGAAAAGAATATAAAATAAATAAAATTAATATAATTATTTTAAAAAAAATTATTCAACCAAATATTAATTTTGGTATTAAAATATCTGATGAAATTTTAAATTTTATTATTAAAATTAAACCTAAATATTGTTGTATAATACCAGAAAATAAAATTATTATAAAAAATGGACTTAATATAATTAAAAAAATTGATAAAATTTCTTTATTAAATAATTTATTAAATAGTAATGGAATTAATGTATCTGTATTTATTAATCCTGATTTAAATCAAATAGATGCTGCTATTAATGCTGGTTGTAATTCAATAGAATTAAATACAAAATTATATTCATTATCTAAAAATAATTTAGAAAAAAAATATAATTTTAATAAAATTAAAAATGCAGCATATTATGCTAATAAAAAAGGATTAAAGGTAAATTTAGGCTGCGGAATAAATTATAATAATATTAAAAATTTATCTAAAATAAAAGAAATAAATGAAATTAATATTGGATATTCAATAATAAATAATTCAATTATGTTTGGTTTAAGTAAAGCAATTAAAGAAATGTTATTATTAATTAATTAGTGTTAAAATATTGATTTTAAAATATATTAATATTTTTTGATTTTATATTACGTAAATAATACAATTTTGATTTTTTAGCATAACCATAATTTATAATATTAATTTTATATATTATTGGAGAATAAGTTTGAAAAACACGTTCAACACCTTCATTATAAGTAATTTTTCTAACAGTAAATGAACTATTTAATCCTCTATTTTTAATTGCAATTATTATTCCTTTAAATATTTGTATTTTTTTTTTATTACCTTCAAAAATAAATAATTTAACTTCTATATAATATCCTGTTCTAAGTTTTGGTATTTTTTTTATAATTTGTTTTTTTTCAAATTTTTGTATAATATTTTGCATTTTTAAAACTTTTTTGAAAATTAAATTTAATATAAAATTTACAATATATTAAATTACATATAAATTTATAAATAATTAAAAATTTAAATTTAATTTTATTATTTTTAAATTAATATCAATAATTTTAATAATTTTTTTAATAATAAAAGGAATCATAATTTCTTTTTTTTTTTTAATAATTAATATAATATTATTTGTTTTAATTGTGTAAATTTTTTTAATTTTACCTAATTTAAAGTTATTATAATTAATTATTTTACATTTTAATATATCTTTTAAATAATAATTTAATTTATCTTTTTTTTTAAAATTAATATAAACATAATTATTATTTAATAATTTTATTTTATTATTATTTAAATTTTTAATTTTAATAATATAATTTTTTTTTTTAATAATATAATATTTTAATAAAATAGTATACCATTTTTTTTTTTTAATATAAAATGTTTTATGTTTTAAAAAAAATTTTTTTTTATTAGTTAAGAAAAAAAAATTAAATAATCCTTTTAAATTATAATTATTATTTATTTTACCTACAATAATTGGATTTTTAGGTATATTTTTCATTTTTTGATATTTATAATTTTAAAATTTTAATTATGTTTTTAACACGATATGAAATAGTTGCTCCTAAATTTATCCAATATTTAACACGTTTTTTAAATACATTTATATTATTTATTTTATATGTATTTAATGGATTGAAATAACCTATACGTTCAATAAATTTACTTTTATTTGATTTTCTTTTATCTATAACAATTAATTGATAAAATGGTTTTTTTTTAGAGCCTACTCTTTTTAAACGTATTCTTATCATTTTTTTTTTCCTTAATTTATTAATAATAAATATAATAATTTTTAAAATATTTTAAATAATTTTATGTATTATAAAATTTATAATGTACTCTTTTTTTAAAAATATTATTTTACTATTACTTCTATTTTTATATTCAATAAAACCATTTCTACAATTTTTATTACTTATAATTATTAAATGGGGTATACCAAGAAGTTCAATATCATTAAATATTTTTCCGATTTGTATTTTACGATCATCTAAAATTACATTTATTTTTTTTTTACATAAATTAATATATATATTTTCAGTTATATTATTAACAAGTTTATTTTTATATAAGTTAATAGGTAATATAGAAATTTTAAATGGCGCAATTTCATTTGTCCAAATAATACCTTTATTATCATAATTTTGTTCTATAATTGCTGCAATTAATCTAGTAATTCCTATACCATAACAACCCATATTAATTTTTTTTTTAAAATTACATTTATTAATAATTTTAGAATATTTATTACCTATTTTAAATATATGACCTACTTCTATACTTTTATTAATATATAAATTATTTTTAATATAATTTTTTTTAATATTATAATTTAATAAATCAGCTAAATAAAATAATTTTGATTTTTTTATCCAATTTAAATTTATAAATAATGTTTTAATATTATTAAATTTAATTATAAAATTTTTCATTTTAATAATATTATAATCAGCAATAATAATAAAATTTAAAAATAAATGTTTTATTGAATTTAAATTTTTTATTAATATTTTTTTAATTTCTTTTTTTTTTAAAAAAATAATTGGTTTATTAATATTATTTAATTTATAAATTTTATATATATTTATTTTACTATTTTTTGGAATTAATAAAATAATATTTTTATTTTTAAATTTAGCAATAATTATTTGAATTAAATTTTTATTTAATAATTTAAACTTTTTATTTATTTTTTTTTTTTTTAAAATATTTAAAAAAATAATTTGTCTATTTTTTTCAATATAATATTTTTTTTTTTTAATAATTTTATTATTTTTATTTAGATTATAATTATTATTTTTTTTTTTAATTAAAGTATGAAATTCATGAGATAAATTACCTCCAATTTCTCCAGAATTTGCTTTTATAATATTAAAAAAAAGTCCTAAACGTTTAAAAATTTTAATATAAGTTTTATAAATATTATTATATATTTTTTTTAAACATTCTTTATTATTATGAAAAGAATATGCATCCTTCATAATAAATTCTTTTGATCTAATTACACCTAAATTAGGTCTTATTTCATCTCTAAATTTAGTTTTAATTTGAAAAAATTTTAATGGTAATTGTTTATATGAATTAATTTCATTACTTATTATTTTATTAATTATTTCTTCATTAGTAGGACTTAAAATAAATAATTTTTTTTTTCTATCATAAAATTTAATTAATTCTAAACCATATTTATTAAATCTTTTACTTTTCTTCCATAAATTAGCAGGTTGAACTATAGGTATATTAATTTCTAAAAAATTAATTTTATTCATTTCTTTTCTAATTAATTTAATAACATTTTTTAATATTATTAAACCTATTGGTAACCAAACATAAAAACCTGAATTTAATTTACGTATCATACCAGATTTTAACATTAATTTGTAACTTATTGTATCAGAATTCATAGAATTATTTTTAATAGTATATAAATTATAATTACTAGTACGCATAAAATTTATCTTATAATTTTAAAATTTATTTTAATAAATTATATGTTTTATATTTATTTAAAATAATAATATTATATAAATATATTTTAATATTAATATTATAATATTTTCTTTTAAACTTTATAATTTTAAATTTATTAAAATTTTTAATTAAAACTATTTTAATTATTTTATTATATCTAAATTTAAAATTATTAAAAAAAATTTTAAAAATATTAAATTTATTATTTATACTTTGAAACATTAATTTTAACAATAAATAAATTTTTTATAATTTTTTATAATTATATTAATTTAATATTTATAATTTTATTATTTTTAAATTTTAATTATATTTTTAAAATTATTTAAAATACTACTTGATATTTTAATATAATTAATTATATTCTAAAAATAATAATTTAAATGGATTAATTATGTATAAAATATCTATTTATGATATGATTAAATCAGGTATTCATTTTGGACATCAAAAAAAGTATTGGAATCCAAAAATGAAAAAATTTATATTTGGTGTTAAAGATAAAATACATATTATTAATTTAGAAAAAACATTAATTATGATGAAAAAAGCTATAAATAAACTTATACAAATTATAGAAAATAATGGAAAAATTTTATTTATTGGTACTAAATCAGTAGCATATAAAGCAATTCAAATATATTCTTTAAGTTGTAATCAATTTTATGTTAATTATCGTTGGTTGGGAGGTATGTTAACTAATTGGACTACAGTTAGTAAATCAATTAAAAAATTAAAAAATTTAGAAATTCAATTACAAAATGGTATTTTAAAACAATTAACTAAAAAAGAATCATTAATATATAAAAATAAATTTAAAAAATTAAAAAATGTATTAGAAGGTATTAAATATATGAAAAAATTACCTGAAGCTATATTTGTTATAGATTCTAATCGTGAAAAAATTGCTATTAAAGAAGCTAATAAATTAGGAATAATTGTATTTGCAGTTGTAGATACTAATTCTAATACAGATGGTATAGATTATATTATACCAGGTAATGATGATTCAATACATTCAATTAAATTTTATTTAAAAAATGTAGTTTTAGCAATAAATGAAGGAAATTTAAACAAATAAAATTTATTATAATAATTAAAGGAATTTTATATGATTAAAAATAATATAAATAAAATTAAAAAATTAAGAAAAATTACAGGATCTGGTTTAATAGATTGTAAAAATGCATTAATTAAATCAAATAATAATATTAAAAATGCAATTATTGAAATGAGAAAAATCGGTATATTGAAATTTAATGAAAAAAAAAATATTTCTATTATAAATGGTATTGTAAAAACAAAAAAAGAGGGAAAATATGGTATTATTATTGAAGTAAATTGTCAAACTGATTTTACTTCAAAAAGTAAAGAATTTAGAAATTTTATTAACAATATTATTCAAAAAATATTAAATAATAATATTAAAAATACAATAAAATATAATTTAATTTATAAAAATGAAATTATAAATTTATTTAATAAAATTAAAGAAAATATAAATATTAAACGTGTTTTTATTTTAAATGAAAATATTATAGAGGAATATAATCATAATAATAGAATAGGTGTATTAATACAAGCTAAATTTATACAAAAAAAAAAATTAAAAAAAATTGCTATGCATATTGCTTCTAATAAACCAGATTTTATTAATATAGAAAATATATATTATAATTTAATTATTAATGAATATAAAATACAAAAAAATTTAATTAAAAAAAAAAATTTTTTATATAAAAAAATATTATTTGGGAAAATTATAAAATATATAAATGAAATAACTTTAATAAATCAGAAGTTTATTTTTAATACTTTAATAAAAATTAAAAAAATTTTAAACAATAAAAATTCAATTATATTAAATTTTATTAGATATGAATTAGGTGAAAAAAAAATAAAATAATTATAACTATTAATTTATATTAACAAAATAATATTATATTAATATTTTATAATTTAATATAATAAAACAAACTTTAAAGGATTATAAATGTTTAAAGAAATTACAAAAAAAAATCAAAAAGAAATGGAAAAAGTTTATTTTAATTATATTAAAAAAATTTCACAAATAAATACTGGTAGAGCATCAACAAAAATATTAAATAATATATCAATAAAATATAATAATTGTTTTGTTAATTTAAAAAAAATATCAAATATTACAGTAATAAATTACAATACAATAAAAATAAATTTATTTGATTTTTCTTTAAGTAATATGGTTAAAAATGCAATTATAAAATCTAATTTAAATTTATCAGTATTTATTACAAATAAAGATATTGTAATAACTTTACCTAAAATAAATGAAAAAAGAAGAAGAGAACTAATAAAATTAATACGTTATAAGTCTGAAAATAGTAGAATAATGATAAGAGCAATTAGAAGAGATTCAAATTTAAAAATTAAAAATTTATTTATTAATAAACAAATAACTTTAGATGAAAAAAAATATGCGGAAAATAAAATACAAGATTTAACAAATAAATATATAATACAAATTAATTCAAAATTAATTAAAAAAGAAAAAGAGTTATTATTATTTTAATTTATTTGTAGTATGTGTATAAATATAAATATTATACACATACGTGTTATGCACATACATATTATATAAATGTATGTGCATAACATTAATATAAAAATATATATATTAAATATATTAATATTATATAAGGATTTTTATGAATAAATTTAAATTTGTACATTTAAAAATACATAGCGATTATTCAATTATTGATGGTTTAATTAAAATTAAAAAATTAATTAAAACAGCAAAAAAATTAAATTTTAATTCTTTAGCTTTAACAGATTTAAATGGTATTTATGGAATCATTAAATTATATAAATATTCATATAAATATAATATTAAACCAATTATAGGTGTTGAATTAAATATTAAAAACAAAATTAATAATTTATCTAAATTAACTATTTTAGCTTCAAATAATATAGGATATGAAAATTTAAAATTAATTATTACAAAAGTTAATAAAATAAATTATAAAAATTTAATAGTACCTATTGTTAATTATAATATTCTTAAAAAAAATAATCAAGGTTTAATATTATTATCTGGAGGTTGTTCAGGAGATATTGGTAATTTAATTATTAATGAAAATTATGATAAAATTAATTATACATTAGATTTTTATCAAAAATATTTTAATAATAATTATTATTTAGAAATTATGCGTACAAATAGAAAAAATGAAGAAAATTATATAAATAAAGTTATTAAAATTTCAGAAAATAGAAATTTACCTTTAGTAGCAACTAATGATGTATGTTTTTTAAATAAAAATGATTATAAAGCACATAAAATTAAATTAAATATTAATAATTTAAATAATGTAAATACTAATGAATATAGTAAAAATCAGTTTTTACGTAATAAAAAAGATATGTGTGAAATATTTAAAGATATACCAGAATCATTAATAAATACTATAGAAATATCTAAACGTTGTAATGTTTTTATTAATTTCAATAAATATTTTTTACCAATTTTTAATATTAAAAAAATAACACAATCTGAATATTTAAATATTAAAACTAAAAAAAAAATAGAAAAAAAAATTAAAAATATATTTTATAATTTCAAAATTAATATTATAAAAAGATGTAAATATTATAAACGTATAAATAAAGAATTAAAAATAATTAATAAAATAAAATTTTCAAATTATTTTTTAATTGTTAATGAATTTATAAAATGGGCTAAAAAAAAAAAAATAACTGTTGGGCCTGGTAGAGGATCTGGAACTAGTTCATTAGTAGCATATTCTTTAAATATTATAGATATTGATCCTGTTGAATTTAACCTTATTTTTGAAAGATTTTTAAATCCTGAAAGAATTATAATGCCAGATTTTGATATTGATTTCTGTATTGAAAAAAGAGATATAGTAATTAAACATGTTAAAAAAATGTATGGTTATAATTCTGTTTCTCAAATTATTACATTTGGTACCTTAACAGCTAGAGCCGCAATTAGAGATGTAGGTAGAATTTTAGGATATTCTTATAATTTTGTAGATAGAATTGCTAAATTAGTACCATTTGATTTTGGTATTACTTTAAAAAAAACTTTTAATATTGAACCTTTATTTTTAAAAGCGTATAAGGAAAATGTTGAAGTTAAATCATTAATTGATATGGCTTGTAAATTAGAAGGTATTATAAGAAATATAGGTAAACATGCTGGAGGTATAGTAATTTCACCTAATAAAATTACAAATTTTACACCGTTATTTTTTGATTTAAATAATAAAAATTCTATTACACAATTTGATAAAGATGATATTGCAAAAATTGGTTTAATAAAATTTGATTTTCTTGGTTTAAAAACTTTATCTATTATAGATTTAGCAATTAAAATGATAAATATAAATTTTAAAACAAAAATTTCAATTTCAAATTTAAATTTTAATGATATTAAAGTTTTTAAAACACTCAAAAAAGCTAATACTACAGCTATTTTTCAACTTGAATCAAATGGTATGAAAGATTTAATTAGAAAAATTAAACCTAATTGTTTTAATGATATAGTTGCATTAATAGCATTATTTAGACCAGGCCCTTTACAATCAGGTATGGTTCAAAATTATATTAATCGTAAACATGGTAAAGAAAAAATTGCATATCCTGATATTAAATATCAACATAAATGTTTAAAACCTATTTTAAAATCTACATATGGAATTATTTTATATCAAGAACAGGTAATAGAAATATCAAAAACATTTTCTAATTATAATTTAGGATCTGCTGATATTTTATTAAGAGCAATGAGTAAAAAAAAACCAAAAGATATGATTAATGAAAAAGATAATTTTCAAAAAGGATCCATAAGTAAAGGTATTAAAAAAGAATTGTCAATTAAAATTTTTAATTTATTAAATAAATTTGTTGGTTATGGTTTTAATAAATCACATTCTGTAGCATATTCAATAATTTCTTACCAAACATTATGGTTAAAAACATATTATCCTGTAGAATTTATGGCTTCTTTTATGACATCAGAAATGCAAAATACTCAAAAGTTAATAAATTTATTAAATGAATGTAAACAAATGAAAATAAATATTTTACCCCCTGATATTAATAAAAGTATATATAATTTTCATGTTGATAAAAAAAAGAATATTATATGGGGCATGGGTGCAATTAAAGGTATAGGGGAATCTACAATTGAACATATTATAAAAACAAGAAAAAAAAAAAAATTTAAAAATCTTTTTGATTTTTGTATGAGAATTAAAAAAAAAAAAATTAACCGTAGAATATTAGAAAAATTAATTTTTTCTGGTTCATTTGATTTTACTAAAAAAAATCGTTCTGCTCTTTATTATATATTAAATGATATAATAGAAATAACAGATTATTATTTAAAATATATTAAAATTGGTCAAATAAATATATTTAAATTATTAAATAAACTACCTAATGAAATTATTAATAAGTATAAAAAATTTACACCTTGGGTAAATCAATTAATATTAGAAAAAGAATATGATGCTTTAGGTTTATTTTTAACAAAACATCCTATTAATCAATATATAGAAGAAATAAAATATTATACTGGTGGTAGTTTTTTAAAGAATTTATGTTTAACAAAAAAAGGTGAAATTAAAATTATTTCAGGTTTAGTAGTATTTTATAAAATTGTATGTTCTAAAAATGGTAAATATATTTGTATAATAATTTTAGATGATCAAACATATAGAGTTGAAATAATTTTATTTAATAAAATTTTTGAAAAATATAAAAAATTTATTAAAAAAAATAATATTTTAATAATTAGTGGTGAAATTTTTTTAGATAACTTTAAAAATATATATAAAATGAATGCATATGAAATTATTGATATTAATAATATAAGACAAAAATATATTAATAAGTTAGTTATTTTTTTAAATGTTAATAATATTAATAACAAATTATTAAGTTATTTATATAAATTATTTAAAAAAAATCAATTTGGAAATACTCCAATTTATTTTTATTATAAAAAAAATAATATTACTTTTAAATTGATTTGTAATAAATATTGGAATATTAAAATTAATAATTTAATATTAATTAAATTACGAGAATATTTTGGTTATAATAATATTAAATTATCCTTTCATTAATTATAATTATAATTTTATTTAAATTTATTTTAAAACAGTTAAAATTTTATTTTATTTTAAAAATATTTTTATTTGGAAATTTTTTAATGGAAAAACATATTAGAATTAAATTTAAATCTTATGATTTTAGGATAATAGAAAAATTAATGTTAAATTTAATTAATATAATTTATAATACAAATGCAAAAATTTATGGTCCTACTCCATTACCTACTAAAATAGAACGTTTTACTATTCTTACATCACCTCATGTTGATAAAGATGCTAGAGATCAATATGAAATATGTACTTATAAAAGAATAATAAAAATAATTATATTTAATTTTAAAACTATTGAAAATTTAATGAAACTTAAATTAATTCCAGGTATTAATATTAAAGTAAATGTTATTAAATAAAATATAAGATAAAATTATGATTGGATTAATTGGTATAAAAATAGGTATGTCTAGAATATTTAAAAAAAATGGATTTTCAATACCTATTACTATAATAAAAGTTGAACCTAATTTTATTACTCAAATTAAAAATATTAAAACAGATGGTTATAACGCAATTCAAATTACTACTGGTAAAAAAAAAAAATATAATAAATCTGAAAAAGGTCATTATTATAAAAAAGGTATTAAACCAGGCATATGTTTATTTGAATTTAAAATAAATAAAAAAAAAATTTTAAATTTAAATAATAAAATTGATTTAAATATATTTATTAAAAAAAAAAATTTAGATATAACTGGTATTTCTAAAGGTAAAGGATTTGCAGGTACTATTAAAAGATGGCATTTTAATTCACAAGATAATACTCATGGTAATTCATTATCACATAGAGCACCAGGTTCAATAGGGCAAAATCAAACACCAGGTAGAGTATTTAAAGGTAAAAAAATGTCTGGACATTTAGGTAATAAAAAAATTACAATACAAAATTTAAAAATTATTAAAATTGATATCAAAAAAAATTTATTATTTGTTAAAGGTTCAATACCAGGATCAAAAAATAATATTATTATTATTAAATCTTCTATTAAAAATAGGAAATAATATGTTTTTTATATTAAAAGATACTAAAAATAAAATTAATATATCTAAATCTATTTTTAATAAAAAATTTAATAAATCATTAGTTCATCAAGTAGTTATATCATTTTCTATTAATAAACGTAGTGGTAATAAAGCACAAAAAAATAAATCAGAAGTTTCAGGGTCAAATAAAAAACCATGGCGTCAAAAAGGTACTGGTAGAGCTAGAGTAGGAATGTTAAGAAATCCAATTTGGCGTTCTGGTGGTGTTACATTTGCTTCTAAATCTAAACAATATAAAAATAAAATAAATAAAAAAATGTATAAAGGTGCTATAAAATGTATTTTATCAGAATTAATTAAACAAAAAAGATTAATTATTTTTAATAAATTTTTAATAAAATCACATAAAACTAATATATTATTAAATAAATTAAAAAATATATCAAATGGAAAAATTTTAATTATTACTAAAATAATAGACAAAAACTTATTTTTATCTTCTAGAAACATTTATAATATTAAAATAAACGATATCAAAAATATTAACTTATTGAATTTAATAAATTCAGATAAAGTAATAATTACTTTAGATGTTTTAAAACATTTTGAGAATATATTATGATTGAAAATAAAGAAAAATTAATTAATATTATATATAAAATACATATATCTGAGAAAGTAAATAATATAATTAAAAAATATAATGCTGTAGTTTTAAAAGTTATTAAAAAAGCAAATAAAATAAATATCAAAAAAGCTATACAACAAATTTTTGAAGTTAAAGTTATATCAATTAAAACATTATTAGTAAAAGGTAAAAAATTTAAAATTAATAAAAATAATTATAGTTATCATAAAAATTGGAAAAAAGCATATATTTTTTTTGAAAAAAAAAAAAAATTTGGCTCAATTATTGATATATAATTTGAAGGAATTTTTATGATAACAATTAAACATAAACCTACATCACCAGGTATTAGACATGTTGTTACTGTTATTAATAAAAATTTGAATAAAATTAAACCTCATAAATCTTTACTTAGAAAATTAAATAAAACTGGAGGAAGAAATAATATTGGTCATATTACAACTAGACATATAGGAGGTGGGCATAAAAAACGTTATAGATTAATAGATTATAAAAGAAATAATCATTATATAACTGGTAAAGTTAAAAGTATAGAATATGATCCTAATAGATCTGCAAATATAGCTCTTATTTTATATAAAAATGGAGTTTATAAATATATTTTAGCACCTAAAGATATAAAAATAGGAGATAAAATAAAATCTGGTAAAAATATTGATATTAAATTAGGAAATACTTTACCTATGTACAATATCCCTATTGGTTCAATTATTCATAATATTGAATTAAAACCTATGAAAGGTGGGCAATTAGCTAGGTCTGCTGGATCTTATGCTCAAATTATTGCAATAGAAGGAAAATATGTTACTTTAAGATTAAGGTCAGGTGAAATACGTAAAATTTTTTCACAATGTTATGCTACTATAGGTTCAGTTGGTTTTTCAGAACATATGCTTTCATTATTAGGAAAAGCTGGTAAATCTAGATGGTTAGGTATAAGACCTACAGTAAGAGGTACAGCAATGAATCCAATAGATCACCCTCATGGTGGTGGTGAAGGACGTAATTTTGGAAAACATCCAGTTACACCTTGGGGTATACAAACTAAAGGTAAAAAAACTAGAATAAATAAACGTACTAAAAAATTTATAATACGTTTTCGTAATAAAAATAAATAAAAAAGGGGTATTATGCCAAGATCTATTAAAAAAGGACCATTTATTGATAAACATTTATTTAAAAAAATTGAAAAAATATTAATTACTAAAAAAAAAAAAAAAATAAAAACTTGGTCTCGTCGTTCTACTATTTTTCCTAATATGGTAGGTTTAAATATTGATGTTCATAATGGAAAAAAACATATTCCAATATTTATATCAGATGAAATGGTTGGACATAAATTAGGAGAATTTGTTATGACTCGTAATTTTAAATGTCATACTTCAGATAAAAAAATAAAAAATATTAAAAGCGAAAAAAAAAATGAAAAATAAAATATTTGCTAAACATTGTTATGCTAATTCTTCTGCTCAAAAATTACGTTTAATTTCAAATTTAATTAGAGGCTTAAAAGTATTAAAGGCTTTAGAAATATTAAAATATAATTTTAAAAAAGCATCGAATTTAATTAAAAAAGTTTTAAATTCTGCTATTGCTAATTCAAAAAAAAAAAAAATAAGTATTAATTCTCTTTATATTTATAAAATTTATATAAATGAAGGTTCACGAAATAAACGTATATTACCTAGAGCTAAAGGTAAAACTGATTATATTTTAAAACGTAATAGTCATATTAATGTAATATTATCTATTATTTAATATTAGGAGTATTTAAATGGGACAAAAAACAAATCCATATGGTATTAGATTAGGGATAATCAAGTTTTGGAATTCCATATGGTACGCTAATAAAAGAGAATATAGTAAAAATTTAAATGATGATTTTAAAATTAGAAATTTTTTAAATAAAAATTTAGAACAATTATTTGTATCTAAAATTATAATTTTGAGGAATATTAAAAGTAATATAATAAGTATTTATACATCTAGACCTAATAATATTATAATTAATAAACATTATAATATTAAAATATTATGTAAAAAAATTAAAGAAATTACAAATATACCTACTACTATAAATATGTTTGAAATTAAAATACCAGAAATAAACTCTAAATTAATAGCAAATAATATAAAATTTCAATTAGAAAAAAGAATTATATTTAGACGTATTATTAAAAAAACAATACAAAATGCTATTAAAAATGGAGTACAAGGTATTAAAATTGAATTAAATGGTAGAATTGGTGGTGTTGAAATTGCTAGAACAGAATGGCATAGAGAAGGTAGAGTACCATTACATACTTTAAGAGCTAATATTGATTATAATATATCTATAGCAAATACTACTTATGGAATTATAGGAATAAAAGTTTGGATTTTTAAAGGTGAAATATTAAATAATAAAAATTTTATAAAACAAAAAATATTTAAAATTCTTGATTATAATAATAAATAAAATAAATTTAATATGGATATTTAAAAATGTTACAACCAAAAAAAACTAAATTTAGAAAAATGCAAAAGGGACGTAATAGAGGAATAATAAATAATAATCTTAAATTTGGAATTTTTGGTTTAAAATCTATTGAACATGGAAGATTATCATCTAAACAAATTGAATCAGCACGTAGATCAATAAAACGTATAATTAAAAAACAAGGTAAAATTTGGATTTGTATATTTCCTGATAAACCTATAACTAAAAAACCTTTAGAAGTAAGAATGGGTAAAGGAAAAGGAAATGTTGAATTTTGGGTATCTTTAATTAAACCTGGTACAATTTTATATGAAATTAATGGAATATCAGAAGAAATAGCACGTGAAGCATTTAAACAAGCTTCAAGTAAATTACCTATTAAAACTATATTTTCAAAAAAGAGAAAAATTTATGAAATTAAAAAATATTAAAAAAAAAAATATAAACGAATTATATGGAATATTATATATTTTATTATATGAAAAATTTAATTTACGTATTAAATTAAGTAATAGAAAATTAAAAAAAACACATTTATTAAAAGAAAATCGTCGAGATATTGCTCGTATTAAAACTTTGATTATTAATAAAAGAGTAATAAATGAAAAAAAATAGAATTTTAAAAGGTTGTGTAATTAGTAATAAAATGAAAAAATCTATTGTCGTTATTATTCAACATAAAATTAAACATTCTATTTATAAAAAATATATAAAACGTACTTCTAAATTTTATGTTCATGATGAAAATAATGAATGTAATATTGGAGATATAATAAAATTTAAAGAATCTAAACCAATATCTAAAACTAAATTTTGGATTTTAATTAAAATTATTAAAAAAAATTTATTAAATAATTAATTAATTTTATTTAATTTATTTGGAAATTAAATGATACAAGAACAAACTATATTAAATGTTGCTGATAATTCAGGTGCGCGTAAAGTAATGTGTATTAAAGTATTAGGTGGCTCTCGTAAACGTTATGCAAATATTGGAGATATAATTAAAATTTCAATTAAAGAATTAATATCTAATAATAAAATTAAAAAAGGTGAAGTTTTAAAAGCAGTTATTGTAAGAACAAAAAAAGGTGTACGGCGTTCTGATGGATCAATTATACGTTTTGATAATAATGCATGTGTAATTTTAAATGATACAACATTACAACCTATAGGTACTAGAATTTTTGGTCCTGTAACGAGAGAATTACGTAATGAAAAATTTATGAAAATTATTTCTTTAGCTCCAGAGGTTATTTAAAATGATAAATAAAATTAAAAAAAATGATGAAGTTATAGTAATTACAGGAAAAAATAAAGGTAAAATAGGTAAAATTTATAAAATTATATCTAAAAAAAAAGTTTTTATAAAGGGTTTAAATTTATTTAAAAAACATCAAAAACCTATACCATCAATTAATCAAATTGGAGGAATATTTAAAAAAGAAAATTATATTCATATTTCTAATATTGCTATATTTAATAAACATATTAATAAAATTAATAAAAAAGGTTTAACTTTTAAAAATAAAAATATAAAATAATAATATAATTATTAAATAATTTAAGGATAAAATGGAAAGTTTAAATTATTATTATAAAAATAAAGTTATTTATGCTTTATTTAAAAAATTTAAATATAAATCTTTAATGCAAGTACCTAAAATTACTAAAATTGTTTTAAATGTTGGTTTAGGTGAATTATCATTTAATAAAAAAAAATTAAATATTATAATTAATAATTTAGCAGTTATTTCTGGTCAAAAACCTATAATAACTAAATCAAAAAAATCAATTGCTAGTTTTAAATTAAGACAAAATAATCCAATTGGATGTAAAGTTACATTAAGAAATAAAAAAATGTGGAATTTTTTAAAAAAATTAATTTTTATTGCTATTCCAAGAATTAGAGATTTTCGTGGATTATCATTAAATTCATTTGATGGATATGGAAATTATAATATAGGTATTAAAGAACAAATTATTTTTCCTGAAATTGATTTTGAACAAATTGATTATATAAAAGGATTAAATATAACAATTGTTACTAATTCTAAATTTGATAATCAAGTATATAATTTGTTATCTTATTTTAATTTTCCATTTAAAAAAATTGGATGCAAATATGACTAAAAAATCTATTAAGATTAGAGAAATAAAAAAAATAAAATTAATAAATAAGTTTTTTTTAAAAAGAATTGAAATTAAAAAACAAATTAATAAAATTTCTTATTCTTTTAATAAAAAATTAGATTATGTTTTTAAATTACAATCTTTACCTAGAAATTCAAGTTATTCAAGATACCATAATCGTTGTGTAAAAACAGGTAGATCTCGTGGTTATATTAATAAATTTGGTTTAAGTAGAATAAAATTTAGAGAAGCTGCTATGTTAGGTGAAATTCCAGGTTTAAAAAAATCAAGTTGGTAATTATATTTAAATTTAAAATATTATGGAGAAATTTATGAGTTTACAAGATCCAATATCTAATATGTTAACTTATATTAGAAATGGTCAAATAATAAAAAAAAAAAAAATTAATATACCATTTTCAAATATCAAAAAAGAAATTGCTAAAATTTTAAAACAAGAAGGATATATAAAAGATTATAAAATAAAAATTAAAAATATAAAAAAAATAGAATTAATATTAAAATATTTTAAAAATAAACCTGTCATAGAAAATATTAAAAGAATAAGTAAACCTAGTTTACGTATATATAAAAAAAAAAAAAATTTACCAGTTGTTATGAATTATTTAGGAATAGCTATTATATCTACTTCAAAGGGTATAATGACTGATAGTTTAGCTAGGAAATTAGGATTAGGTGGTGAAATTATTTGTTATATTTATTAAAGGAAAATAAATGTCACGTATTGCTAAAAAACCTATTTTAATACCTAAAGATGTTAAAGTAAATATATTTAAAAATATTATTAATATTAATGGTAAAAATGGAATATTAAAATATATTATTCATAAAAATGTAGTTATAAAAAAAGAAAAAAAATTTATTTTTTTTTCTACATGTATAAATAATAAATATTCATGGTCTTTAGCTGGTACTACAAGATCTATTATTAATTCAATGATAATTGGTGTAACTATTGGTTTTAAAAAAAAATTAAAATTAGTTGGAGTAGGTTATAAAATTAATATTAAAAAAAATATTTTAATATTATCTCTGGGTTTTTCACATACAAAAAATTATATTTTACCTAATGGAATTACCGCTATTTGTTTAAATAAAAATGAAATTTTATTAAATAGTATTAATAAACAATTAATTGGTCAAGTTGCAGCAGATATTAGATTATTTCATATTCCAGATCCTTATAAAGGAAAAGGCATACGTTATGAAAATGAAATTATTAAATTAAAAGAAACTAAAAAAAAATAAGAGTGTATAATGTCAAAAAAAAACTTACGCTTAAAAAGAATAAAATTTTTACGTATTAAAATAAAAAAAAAAGCAATTATTAGATTAGTAATATTTCGTACTTTATTAAATATATATGCACAAATAATTTTTAACAATAATACATTATTTTCTATTTCTACATTAAATAAAAAAATTACTAATATTTATAATTATTCAGGTAATAAATATGCAGCTTCTATAATTGGAAATATTATAGCTAAATATTGTATTAATAATGGTATTAAAAAAATTATATTTGATAGATCTGGATATAAATATCATGGTAGAATTAAATCATTAGCTGAATCAGCACGTGAAACTGGTTTATTTTTTTAAGGATTTGATTATTGTACATTGAAAAAAATTTCGAATTTCAAGAAAAATTAATTAATATTAATAGAGTTTCAAAAACTGTAAAGGGGGGTAGAATTTTTAGTTTTACTGCATTAACTGTTATAGGAAATGGAAAAGGTAAAGTAGGATTTGGATATGGAAAATCTAAAGAAGTTCCTTTAGCTATTAAAAAATCAATTGAAAAAGCTAAACGAAATATTATTAATATTTCATTAAAAAAAAAAACTTTACATCATTCTATTATAAGTAAACATACAGGATCAATTATATTTATGAAACCTGCTTCAGAAGGAACTGGTATAATTGCAGGAGGTGCAATGAGATCAGTATTAGAAGTTGCTGGAATACATAATGTTTTAGCTAAAACTTATGGTTCTACAAATCCTATAAATATAGTAAAAGCTACTATTAAAGCATTATCAAATATGAAAACATTAAAAGAAATTTCTATAAAAAGAGGTAAAACAACTTTAGATATTTGGAGTAATTAAAATGAATAAAATTTTAAAAATTAAACAAATTAGAAGTTCTATAGGAATTAAACCAAAACACAAAGTTATTTTAAAAAATTTAGGTTTAGGTAAAATTAATAAAATTATTAAAGTTAAAAATACTAAATCTATATATGGAATGTTAAAAATTATTTATTATATGATTAATATTCAGGATTAAAATTATGTATTTAAATAATTTATATTCACCTAATAAATGTAAATTTTATAAAAAACGTTTAGGTAGAGGAATAGGGTCTGGTTTAGGTAAAACATGCGGTAGAGGACATAAAGGACAAAGTAGTCGTTCTGGAAATAATGTTAAAAGGGGTTTTGAAGGAGGACAAACACCTTTATACAAACGTATACCTAAATTTGGTTTTATATCAAAAAAACAAAAATTTAAAAAAGAAATACGTTTATATGAATTAAATAAAATTAAATATAATTATATTAATTTAAATATTTTAAAAAAATATAAGTTTATTAAAAAAAGAAAAATAATTAAAATTATATTAAATGGAATACTTAATAAAAGTATTAATTTTTTAAATTTTTTAATTACTATAGGTGTTAAGTTTTTAATTAAAAAATTTAATAATAATATAAAGGATAAAATATATGAAAGGAATATTTAATAATTATAAAAGTAGTTTTTATTATTTAAAATATAAAATTTTATTTATTATTTGTGTTTTAATTATATTTCGGATAGGATCTTTTATACCTATATTAGGAATTGATATTAATATTTTAAATAATTTTTTTGTTCAAAATAATAATAGTAATATTATTGAAATGTTAAATATTTTTTCCGGAAATAGTTTAAGTCATATGTCTATATTTTCTTTAGGTTTAATTCCTTATATATCTGCTTCTATTATTGTTCAAATAATTATTTTTATTTATCCAAAATTAATTAAAAAAAATAAAAAAATAAGTAATAATATAAATAAAATTATTAAATATTTTACTTTATTTTTTGCAATATTTCAATCTATTATTATTTTAATTAATTTTAATAAAATATTTCAATTTAATAATTTAATTGTAAATTATAGTAATTTTTTACATTTAATTTTTATTATTAATTTAATAACTGGTTCAATGATATTAATGTGGTTAGGTGAAAAAATAACTGAAAATAGTATTTGCAATGGTATTTCAATAATTATGTGTATTGGTATATTAATTGGTTTTCCACCTTATATTAATAATATTTTATTAAACAAAAAATTTAATAATTTTATTTTTTTAAAAATAATTTTATTTTTATTATTATTATTTATAATTATTTTTATAATTTTTTTTATTGAATGTTCACAAAGGAAAATTTTTTTAAATCATCAACAAAATAAAAATAGATGTAAATTTTATTCTAATAAAAACATTTATTTACCTATTAAAATAAATATATCTGGTGTAATTCCTATAATTTTTTCTTCTAGTGTTGTTCTTTTTATTACAAATTTAATATATTTTATAATTAAAAAATTTAATAAATATATAATAATCGAAAAAATTATTTTATGTTTACAACCTGGAAATATTATTTATATTATTTTATATATTAATTTTATTATTTTATTTAGTTTTTTATGTATAAATTTATTTTTTAATTCTAAAGAAACAGCAAATAATTTAAAAAAATCAAATACATTTATATATGGTATAAGACCTGGAAGTAAAACAGAAAAATATATTAATAATATTGTTATACGTTTAAATAATTTAGGCATAATATATATATTATTTATTTGTTTAATACCTGAATTATTTAATAAAATAATTGGAATTCCATTTTATTTATGTGGAAATTCAATATTAATTGTTACTTTAGTTATAATAGATTTTATTTCACAAATACAAACATTATTAATTGAAAAGCAATATAATTCAATATTTAAAAAAAATAATTTTTAATTATAAAATAATAATTTTAAATTAAGATAATTATATGAAAGTTCGTGCTGCAATAAAAAAAATTTGTAGAAATTGTAAAATTATTAAAAGAAAAAGAGTAATTCGTATTGTATGTAGTTTTTCATTAAAACATAAGCAAAGGCAAGGTTAATTATTAAAATTATTTTAAATTTATTTATTATTTAAGGAAAATTTATGCGTATATTAGGAATTAATATCCCAGAAAATCAACATGTATTAATAGCATTAACTAAAATTTTTGGTATAGGCAAATCTAGATCAAAAATGATATGTTTATCATTGAATATTAATCAAAATATAAAAATAAAGTATTTGAAAAATAAACAAATTGATTTTATCAGAGAATATATATCAAAATTTATTTTAGAAGGTGATTTACGTAGAGAAATTAAACTAAATATTAAAAGATTAATTGATATTAATTGTTATAGAGGTATAAGACATAAAAAAAATTTACCTGTTAGAGGTCAAAGAACTAAAACTAATGCAAGAACTTCTAAAGGTCCTAGAAAATTAATTAAAAAATAATTGGAAAAATAATGCATAAAAATATTATAAATAAAAATAATAAAAAAAAAAATAACAAAATTAATAAAAAAATTATTAAAAAAAAAAAAATTAAAATTATAAATAAAAAAAAAATTTTAGATGGTATAGTACATATAAATGCTACTTTTAACAATACAATAATTTCTGTTTCTGATACTAAAGGAAATGTTTTAATATCATCAAGTTCTGGTTCAGAAGGATTTAAGGGATCAAAAAAATCAACACCATTTGCAGCACAAATAGTTGCTGAAAAAACTGCACTTTTTGCTAAAAAAACTGGAATTAAAAATTTAGAATTTAAAATAAAAGGCCCAGGACCAGGTAGGGAATCTGCTATTAGATCTTTTAATACTTTAGGTTTTAATATAATAAATATTATAGATGTTACTCCAATTCCTCATAATGGCTGCAGACCTCCTAAAAAAAGACGTGTTTAAATTTTATTAAAATTTAAGGATATAATATGGCTAAATTTTTAGGTTCAAAACTTAAATTATGTAGACGTGAAAATTTTGATTTATATTTAAAATCTGGTATTAAAGATATTAATTTAAAATGTAATATTAAAAAATTACCTGGGCAAATTAATTTAAATAAAATACGTTTATCTGATTATGCTTTGCAATTACGTGAAAAACAAAAAGTACGTCGTATTTATGGTATTTTAGAAAAACAATTTAGAAATTATTATAAAAAAGCAAATCGTTTAAAAGGTAGTACTAGTATTAATTTATTACAATTACTTGAACTTAGATTAGATAATATTATTTATCGTATGGGATTTAGTTCTACTCGTTCTGAAGCTAAACAATTAATTAGTCATAAATTAGTTTTAATAAATAATAAAATTGTCAATATTTCATCATATCAAGTTTTATTAAATGATTGTATTAAAATAAATAATAAATTTATAAATCAAGAACGTATTAAGTTTTCTATTAAAATGTTTAATAAAAGAGATAAACCTAATTGGTTATATATTGATCATAATATTTTACAAGGATATTTATTAAGATTACCTAAAAGATCAGATATATATTTTAATATTAATGAACAATTAATAATAGAATTATATTCTAAATAAATATTTAAAATTAAATTTATTAATATATATCTTTTCATATATAACTTTTTTTTTTTTTTTTTTTTTTTTATATATAATTTAATTTACTTATAAAATTTATAATTTTATATATTTAATAATTTTATTTAATGATAATTTATGAAAAAAAAAAAAAATACGTTTTTTTTTATTAAATTTTTGAAACCAAAAATTAAAAAAATTGAAAAGTTAAATTCTATTTGTAGTAAAATAATTTTAGAACCTCTTGAAAAGGGTTTTGGACAAACATTTGGTAATTCAATTAGAAGAGTATTACTTTCTTCAATACCTGGATGTGCAGTAACTGAAATTAAAATTAACGGTATATTACATGAATATAGTGTTATAAAAGGAATGAAGGAAAGTGTATTAGAATTAATATTAAATTTAAAATATTTATCTATAAATATTAAAAATAGTAATACAGCTTACGTTAAAATTAAAAAAGAAGGTTGTTGTAATTTAACTGGTTATGATATTATGCAAAATAATAAAGATGTCAAAATTTTTAACCCAAATCATATTATATGTCATTTAACATATTGGAAAGCAAAAATAGAAATTGAAATGAAAATTGAAAGAGGTAGGGGGTATTTTCCAGCATTTTTAAGAAAAGATGAAAGAAAACTTGGAACAATTTTACTAGATGCTTATTTTAATCCTGTAAAATATGTTTCATATAATATTAAACCAACAGTTTTTGAAAATAGAGAAAATTTAGATAGTTTAACTATGGTAATAGAAACTAATGGATCAATTGATCCAGAAATAGCATTTAGAACTTCATCAACAATTTTAGCTGAACAATTTTCAGTTTTTATGGACTCAAATAGTACAGTTAAACCAGAAATAAAATTTAAAAAACCAAAAATAAATCCTATATTATTAAGACATGTTGAAGAATTAGAATTAACTGTTCGTTCTTCTAATTGTTTAAAATCAGAAGCTATACATTATATAGGTGATTTAGTACAATGTACTGAAGTAGAACTTTTAAAAACACCAAATTTAGGTAAAAAATCACTTTCTGAGATTAAAGAAATATTAAATTCACATGGTTTATCTTTAGGTATGAGAATAGAAAATTGGCCACCTTCAAAAAAATATGGAATTAAAAAAAAAATAATTATTTTAAAAAGGATTAAATATGAGACATAAAAAATGTGGTAAGTTATTAAATAGAAATAGTAGTCATCGTAAATTAATGTTTCGTAATATGATTTGTTCATTAATAAATTATGAAATTATAAAAACAACATTAGTAAAAGCAAAGGAATTAAGACGTTTTATTGAACCTATTATTACTATTTCAAAAAAAGATATAGTTAAAAATAGACGTTTAGTTTTTTCAAAAATTAGAAATAATAAAATAATAAATAAATTATTTACTAAAATTGCTCCAATTTATTTAAAAAGACATGGAGGTTATACTAGAATATTTAAATGCGGTTTTAGAAAAGGAGATAATACATTAATGGCATATATAGAATTAGTTGATAGAAATAAAATTATTAATTTTATAAATAATTAATATTTTTTTTATAAATATAACAAATATTTTAATATTTATATTTTTTATTTTATTTTTGTCCCCTAGGGGATTTGAACCCCTGTTGCCGCCGTGAAAGGGCAGTGTCCTAACCTTTAGACGAAGGGGACTTATTAAAATTAAATATATTTTATATTATAAAATATCAAGCCTTAAATTTTATTAGCTTCGATATTTAATAATTTCAATATTTTATTTTAATAAATTTTAAAATATTTATAATAATTTATTAATTAAAATGAAAATTAATATACATCCAAAATATATAAAAATAAATTTCACTTGTGCTTGTGGAAATATAATTAAAGTTTTTTCTATTATATGTAAAAATAAAAATTTAGATATTTGTAATAATTGTCATCCTTTTTATACAGGTACACAAAGAGAAGATATATCTGGGGGTAGAATTAGTATATTTAATAAACGTTTCAAAACATCTGAATAATTAAATTATTTTAAAATTCATGTAAGGTTAAATGCCTTACATGAATTTTAAAATAATATAAATTATTATAAAATAAATTTATTTAAATCTTCTTCTAAAATTATTTTATTTAATTTTTTATTTACATAATTGCTATTAATAATTATTTTCATTCCATTCATTTTATCTGCATTATATGATATTTCTTCTAATAAAATTTCTAATATAGTATGTAATCTTCTTGCACCTATATTTTCAATTTTTTTATTAAATAAAAATGCAAATTTAGCTATATTATAAATACTAGATTTAGTAAATTCTATTATTAAACCTTCTGTTAATATTAATTTTTTATATTGTTTTATTAATGAAAATTTAGGTTCAATTAAAATTTTAATTAAATTTTTAATACTTAATGATTTTAATTGAATTTGTATTGGAAAACGTCCTTGTAATTCTGGCATTAAATCAGATGGTTTAGATGAATGAAAAGCACCAGCAGCAATAAATAATATATGATTTGTTTTAATTTCTCCATATTTAGTTAAAATAGTACAACCTTCAATTAATGGTAATAAATCTCTTTGAACACCTTCTTTAGAAATATCTGAATAATTATTATTATTTTTATTTTTACAAATTTTATCTATTTCATCAATAAAAACTACACTATTTTGCTCAATATTATTTATAATTTTTTTAATATAATTATTATTATATAATTTTAATATTTCTCTTTTTTTAATAATTTTTAAAGCATCTTTAATTTTAATTTTTTTTTTAAAATTATTTTTATTATTTAAAAAAGATGAAATTTGGTTTGATATTTCTATATAATCTATAAATTTAAATTCATATTTTTTAAATAAAAAATTATTTTTTATTTTTTTATTATTTAAATTACCATTTTTTAAATTTTTAATTAAAATTTTATAAATTAAATATATATTTTTGATTTCATTTTTTTTAATAACTTCTTGAATTAAAATTTTTATTATTTTTTTTTCTGATTTTTTTTGTATTTTTTTTTTTTTTTCAATATTAATTTTATTTTTTGTAATATTAAATGTAGATTCTACTAAATCATGAATAATTGAATCTACTTCTTTACCTACATATCCAATTTCTGTAAATTTTGTTGCTTCTACTTTAATAAAAGGAGAATCAGTTATTTGAGATAATCTTCTTGCTATTTCTGTTTTACCAATTCCAGTTGATCCAATCATAAGTATATTTTTAGGTCTTATTTCTTTTATTAAAGTTTTTTTTAAATTTAATCTACGCCAACGATTACGTAAAGCTATTGCTATAGTTCTTTTTGCTTTATTTTGACCTACTATATATAAATTTAATTTTGAAACAATTTCATTTGGTGTTGATTTAAACATAATTTTTTTCCTTTTAATTTAATTCTTTAATTATTATATTATTATTAGTATAAATACAAATTTCACTAGCAATTATTAAAGATTTTTTTACAATTAATTTAGCATTTAATTTAGTATTTTCAATTAATACACGAGCTGCGGCTAATGCATAAGATCCTCCTGAACCAATAGCTATTAAATCATATTCGGGTTTAATAACATCACCACAACCAGTTATAATTAATGAATTTTTTTTATCTACTACTGCTAAAAAAGCTTCTAATTTTTTTAAAAATTTATCATTTCTCCAATCTTTAGCAAGATCAACAGCTGATTTTAATAATTTACCATCATTAATTTCTAATTTTTTTTCAAAAATTTCAAATAATGTAAATGAATCTGATATATTTCCTGCAAAACCAGCAATAACTTTATTATTATACATATATTTTACTTTTTTAGAATTTGATTTTATAATTGTATTACCTAAAGTTGCTTGCCCATCTCCACCCATTACTACTTTACCATTTCTACGTACACTTAATATAGTTGTCATTAAAATTCCTTATTAAATTAATAATTTTAAAAAATATTATATTTTAATTTTATTTAATTATTGATATATTTAAAATTTTTTTAAATATTTTTTTAATTTCATTTAATAAAGTTAAACGATTAATACAAATTTTTTTATTTTTAATCATTATAATATTATTAATAAAAAATTTATTAATAATAATATTTAAGTTTATAAATTTAACAAAAATTTTAATATATTTTTTTTTAAAAATTAATTTTTTAATTTCTATTTTTAAACTTAATAATTTATATATTAATTTAATTTCATATTTATCTTTTAATAAAAAATATTTTATTTTTTTATAAAATAATTTATTTGATTTATTTAAAATATTTATAATTCTTTTATTTGAATTTATTAAATTATTAAAATTTTTAAAACTATTAAAATATTTAATTGATTTTAAAATTTCATAAAAATTTAAAACATTTAAAAATTTTTTTTTTTTAATAGATTTTATTATTTCTTCTGAATATCCTTTTTTAATATATAAAAAATAAAATCTTTTATAAATAAAATTAATAATATTATTTATTATATTATTATTTTTAATTTTATTTCCATATAATAAAATATTTTTAATAATTAAATTTTTTAAATTTAATTTAATTCTTTTTTTAATTATTATATTTAATATTAATAATACATTTCTTCTTATTTCAAAAGGATCTTTTTTATTTTTAGGAATATTATTTAAACCAAAAAAACCTATTAAAAAATCTATTTTATCAATAATTAATAATAATGAAGATATTTTTTTTTTTTTAATATTTTTTTTATTTAAAGTAATAGAAATTATTTCTGATTCTTTATAATAATGTGAATAATACATACCCATTATTCCATGTAATTTTGGAAATTCATATACTATATTTTTAAATAAATCACATTTTATAAGTAAACTAGAACGAATTATATAATTTATATTAATTTTATTTATATTTGATAATATAATTGATATAATTTGAATTCTTAAAATTTTTTCATATAATGTACCTAATTTTTCTTGTAAAATTATTTTTTTAAATTTTTTGAAATTTTTTTCTAAAGGTATTTTATAATCTTTTTTTAAAAAATTATTAATATATTTTAAACGATAATTTAAAAGTTTTATATTATCATTAATAATAATTTTAGAATTAATTGATTTAATATTTAAAATTAAAATAAATTTAGTAATTATTTTTTTATCATAATTATAAATTGGTAATATTTTTTGATAATTTTTTATAATATATATTAATAATTCTATAGGATAATTTAAATATTTTTTATTAAAATTACCTATTAAAATAACTGGCCATTCTACTAGTGATGTTAATTCATTTAATAATTTTTTATCAAAATCTATAATATAAATACTTTTATTTATTTTAAAAATAGATTTTTTAATAATTAAAGATTTTCGAATTTTATAATTTGCTATTACTCTACATTTTGTATATAAAATATTTGGATAATCATTAGCATTGTGGATTATTATTTTTTTTTTCCCTATAAATTTATGACCATATAGAATTTTATTTGATTTAATACCAAAAATATAATTATTTATTAATTTATTATTTAATAAAATTATAATACTTCTGATAGGTCTAATAAAAAATATTTTTTCATTATTCCATCTCATTTTTTTAAAATTATTAAATTTGTTTAATGAATAATTTATTGTTTTAATTATTTTTTTTTTAAATGTTTTATATTTTATAATTTTTTTTTCTAATTCTTTTAAATTATATATTTTTATTCCTAAACGACGTGTTGTAATAAAACAATAAATTTTAGAATAATTAATACTATATTTATTTAATTTAATAATAAAATTATTTAAAAATAATTTTAGAATTAAATTAAGATTTTTATGTGGTAATTCTTCAATTCCAACTTCTAATAAAAAATTTATATTTAACATTTTATATTTTTTTTAAATTAAATAAATATTATTAATTATTTTAAATATAAATTAATATATATATTAGCAATATTTTTACTTAAAGATCTAATATCAAGAATATATCTTTGTCTTTCAATTAATGATATAGCTTTTCTAGAATCTAAAATATTAAATATATGAATAATTTTTAAAATATATTCATATGCTGGTATAGGTAATGGAATTTCTAAATTTAATAATTTAATTATTTCTAATTTATATTCATTAATAAATTTAATAAGAAAATTAATATTAGCATATTTAAAGTTATATTTAGAATATTCAATTTCATTATTATAAAACATATCACCATAAGTTATTGTTTTAAATTTATTTTTACCCCAAATAATATCATATATACTATTTTTATTTTGTATATACATTGCTATTCTTTCTAAACCATATGTTATTTCAATAGTAATCGGATAACATTCTATTCCTCCCATTTGTTGAAAATATGTTATTTGAGTTATTTCTATTCCATTTAACCATACCTCCCAACCCAATCCAGATGCACCTAAAGTTGGATTTTCCCAATTATCTTCAATAAAACGAATATCATAAATTTTTGTATTTAAACCTAAAATATTTAAAGATTTTAAATATAAATCCTGTATATTTTTTGGTGATGGTTTTATAATAACTTGTAATTGATAATATCTTTGTAAACGGTAAGCATTTTTACTATAACGACCATCTGTAGGTCTTCTAGAAGGTTGAACGTAAACAGCTGATATAGGTTTAATTCCTAAAGTATTAAAAAAAGTTATTGGATGAGTTGTTGCTGCACCAACTTCTAATTCTAATGGTTGAATTATAATACACCCATTTTTATACCAATATTGTGTTAATTTTAATATTATTTTTTGAAATGTATTTATTTTTTTTCCTACTATTTAAATTTATATTTTATTAAAATTTATAATAATTTTAAATTAATAATTTATTAATAATTTTTTATATAAACACTTTGAAAAAATATAAACATATTACAGTATTATTAAATGAATCAATAAAAAGTTTAAAAATTAAAAAAAATGGTATTTATATTGATGCAACATTTGGAAATGGAGGTCATACTAAATTAATTTTATCTAAATTAAATAAAAATGGTAAATTATTTTCAATAGATAAAGATCCAAAAACTATAAAAATAGCGAAAAAAATAAATGATAATCGTTTCAAATTTTTTAATATAAATTTTTCAGATTTATTTAAACTTAATTTAAATAAACAAATTAATGGTATATTATTTGATTTAGGTTTATCTTCTATACAATTAGATAATCCTAAAAGAGGTTTTTCTTTTATTAATGATGGTATTTTAGATATGCGTATAAATCAAAAAAAGGGTATAGATGCTATTAATTGGATTAAAAATTCAAGTATTAAAGAGTTATATTTTGTATTTAAAAAATTTGGTAAAGATAATTTTACTAAACGTATAGCAATTGCAATTTATAAATATAGTAAAATAAAAACAATAATTAGTACTAAAGAATTATCTAATTTAATAAAATTAAATTATAATAAATATTATAATAATAAAATACATCCAGCAACTCAATATTTTAGAGCAATAAGAATTTTTATTAATAATGAAATAAAAGAAATTGAATTAGGATTAAAATATACTTTAAAATTATTATCTAAAAATGGTAGGTTGTCTATTATTAGTTTTCATTCTTTAGAAGACAAAATAATTAAAAAATTTATAAATATTAAAAATAATAATAAATTAATTTTTTTAAATAAAATTAAACCTACATTATATGAAATTAAAAAAAATTATCGTTCTAGAAGTGCAATTTTAAGAATAGCAAAAAAAAAATAAATAATGATTTTATATAATGTTAATAAATTTTATTATTAAAAAAATGATATATAATTTAATTAAAATATTATTAAATAAAAAAAATTTTTTTTTAATTAAAAAATTTAAAATTATAAAAAAAATAAATGATTTAGAACCATATATTAAAAAATTATCTAATAAACAAATTAAAAAATATACTATTAAATTTAAAAAAAGAATTAAAAATGGTGAAACTTTAAAAAGTATTTTACCTGAAGCTTTTGCTATTGTTAGAGAAACAAGTAAAAGATTGTATAATATGAGGCATTTTAATATTCAATTATTAGGGGGTATTATACTTAATGAAAGATGTATTGCTGAAATGAAAACTGGAGAAGGAAAAACTTTAACATCAACTTTAACTATTTATTTGAATGCTTTAAAAGAAAAAGGTGTTCATATAATAACTGTAAATGATTATTTAACAAAAAGAGATGCTAAAAATAATAAATTATTATTTGAATTTTTAAATTTAAAAGTTGGTATTAATTTAACAGGTATGACAATAAATGAAAAAAAAAAAGCATATAATTCAGATATTACTTATGGTACTAGTAATGAATTTGGTTTTGATTATTTAAAAGATAATATGATATTTAAAAAAAAAAATAAAGTACAAAGAAATTTATATTATGCTTTAATAGATGAAATAGATTCAATATTAATAGATGAATCTAGAACTCCTTTAGTAATATCTTATAATTATAAAAAAAATTCTAATATATATTTTAAAATTAATAAAATTATATTAATATTAATTAAAAAAACAAAAAAAAATCTTAAAAAATTTTATAAAATTAATTATAAAAATAAACAAATATATTTAACAGAATATGGTTTAAAATTAATAGAAAAAATATTAATTTTAAAAAATATAATTAAAAAAAATGAATCACTTTATTCTAAAAAAAATATTTATTTAATGTATCATATTAATAATTCATTAAGTGCACATTTTTTATTTAACAAAAATATAGATTATATATTAAAAAAAAAAAAAATAAAAATTATTGATGAATATACAGGTAGAATTATAAATAATAGAAAATGGTCAGATGGTTTACATCAAGCAATAGAAACTAAAGAAAATATTTGTATAAATAATGAAAATAAAACTTTATCATTTATTACTTTTCAAAAATACTTTCTTTTATATAAAAAAATATCAGGTATGACTGGGACAGCATATACTGAATATAATGAATTTAAAGAAATATATAATTTAAAAACTATTAAAATACCTTCAAATTGTAAAAGTATAAGAAAAGATAAATCAGATAGAGTATATATAACAAAAAAAGAAAAATTTAAAGCTATTATTAAAAAAATTAAAAAACATACTTTAAGTAAACAACCTCTGTTAATAGGAACGATAACAATTAAAGAATCTGAAAAATTATCTAAAAAATTAAATAAATTAAATATAAAACATCAAGTTTTAAATGCGCATTTTCAT
The DNA here is from genome assembly GCA_030849345.1 of Candidatus Psyllophila symbiotica. GTDB lineage: Bacteria > Pseudomonadota > Gammaproteobacteria > Enterobacterales > Enterobacteriaceae_A. Next base: position 138,136 of record CP102983.1, read on the forward strand.
TCTATAGAATCTAATATTATATCAAAAGCAGGAAAATTAGGTTCTATTACTATTGCAACTAATATGGCTGGAAGAGGTACAGATATTATTTTAGGAGGAAATTTAAAAATAAAAAATAATAATTTAAATATTAAAAATAAATTTAAAAATTTAATAAAACAAAAAGAATGGAAAAAAAAACATGATATAATATCTAAAATGGGAGGTTTGTATATTATAGGTACAGAAAGATATGAATCAAGACGTATTGATAATCAGTTAATAGGAAGATCTGGAAGACAAGGGGATCCTGGAACAACAAGATTTTATTTATCTTTTGAAGATAAAATAATTAATTTTTTAAATAAATATAATATTTCTAATTTAATACATAAATTTGGTTTTAAAAAAAATCAAATAATTGAAAATAAATTTATAAATAAATTAATTAAAAAAATACAAAAAAAAAATGAAATTAGAAATTTTAAAATTAGAAAAGAACTATTAAAATATGATAATGTAAATAATAAACAAAGAAATATTTTTTATAATAAAAGAAATAAAATATTAAATAATAATAAAATTAATAAAATAATTTGTAATATTATAAAATACGTTGTTAATAGTATAGTTAAACAATATATTATTATTAATTTTTTAATTAAAAAATTTGACTATATTAATTTAGAATTTTTTATTAAGAAAGAATTTTATATAAATTTTAATATTATTAAATTATTTTATAAAAATAAAAAAAAAAATATTTTATTAAAATATATTTTAATAATACTAAAAATTAATTATTTAAAAAAAAAAAAAACTATAGGTAATAAAAATATAAAAAATATTGAAAAATATATTTTATTAAAAACATTTGATATGTTATGGAAAGAATATTTATATTCAATAAATTACTTAAAAAAAGGAATATATTTATATATTCATATAAATAAAAACCCTATTCAAGAATATAAACGTAAATCATTTTATATTTTTTGTAATATGTTAGAATCATTTAAATATGAAATATTTTATATAATTAATACAATTATTTTTATAAAAATATAAAAATTTAAACTTTATTTTAAAAAATTATATTAAAATAATTTTAAAAAAATTTTATATAATTTTTTTAAAAAAATTTTCTAAATATAAAATTATATTTTTTTGTCCAGCTCTTATTATTTTTCTTGGATCATAATATTTTTTATTTGGTTTATTTATTCCATTTGGGTTACCTAATTGAGTTTGTAAATATTTTTTTTTTTTTTTATAATAATTTAATATACCAAACCAGTTTGCCCATTGTATATCTGTATCAATATTTATTTTAACAACACCGTATTTTATAGATTCTTTAATATCTTCTGTAATAGTTCCAGATCCACCATGAAAAACAAAATTTAAAGTATTATTAGGTAAATTAAACTTATTTGACACATATATTTGAGAATCACGTAAAATAGTTGGTTTTAATTTAATATTACCTTTTTGATATACTCCATGTACATTTCCAAAAGTAGCAGCAATAGTAAAATTGTTACTTATTTTTTTAAGTTTATTATAAACATATGAAACAATTTCAGGTTTTGTATAAAAATTTTTATTTTTCATATTATTATTATTTATACCGTCTTCTTCACCACCAGTACAACCTAATTCAATTTCTAATGTTAAATTAATTTTTTTCATACGTTTTAGATATTTACTACAAATAAAAATATTATCTTTAATACTTTCTTTAGATAAATCAATCATATGTGATGAAAATAATGGTTTTTTATTAATATTATAAAATTTTTCATTTTCATATAAAAGACCGTCTAACCATGGTAAAATTTCTTTATAACAATGATCAGTATGTAACATTACAATTAATTGCAGGTATAGCAAATCTTTTTTTTTTAACAAAATTAAAAACTTTTTGTACATTATTTCCTAATATTACTCCACTTTTAGATAAATATAAAATTTCTTTCATTTATTTTAACAATGTAAATTTTAAAAATAAATATGTTTTAATTTATTTATTAATTAATAATATTATATTAAAATTATTTAATATTTAAAATATTAAATTTTTTAATTTATATTATTTAAAAATATATATATATAAATTATTTTATAAAAATATTATATATTTAAAAATATTAAATTAATTTTATTTATTAAATAAATACATTTTAATTATTTATAATAATAAATATTTAAAGATTTAAAGAAGTTAATGTATACTAAAACTTTAAAATAAATTATTATAATTAATTTTAATTTTTTGAAAATAATATTTTATTAATTTTAATTTACTAAATTTTATTATTAGAATAATTTCTAATTAACATTTTTTTTGCTTCTTTTAATATATTATTTATTGTAAAACCAAATTTTTTAAATAATTTTTCAGCTGAACCAGATTCGCCAAAAGTTTTCATACCAATAATTGTTCCATTAATTCCTACATATTTATACCAATAGTCTGATATACTAGCTTCTATTGAAATACGATTTTTAATTATATTTGGTAATATTTTATTTTTATATTTTTCACTTTGTTTATCAAATACATTTGTTGATGGCATTGATATTACTCTTGTGTATATTCCTATTTTAATTAATTTTCTAAAAGTTATAATTGTAATATTTAATTCTGATCCTGTTGAAATAAATATAATATCTGGAAATTTATTACAATCTTTTATTATATATCCGCCTTTATATATATTTTTAATTTGTTTTAAATCTCTTATTTGTTGTACAACATTTTGACGAGTAAAAACTAAAGTTGTTGGACTATTTAATCTATTTATAGCATGTTTCCAAGCAACAATTGTTTCAACTTGATCACAAGGTCGCCATGTATTCATATTAGGAATTATACGTAAATTAGATAATGCTTCTATTGGTTGATGAGTTGGACCGTCTTCACCTAATCCAATTGAATCATGTGTATAAATAAATATTAAACGTAATTTCATTAATGATGCCATTCTTATAGCATTATGTGCATATTCAAAAAAAACTAAAAAAGTAGCTGAATATGGTAATAATGCTCCATGTAACGCAATTCCATTAGTTATAGCACTCATTCCAAATTCACGTACACCATAATGAATATAATTACCAGAATTATCATTATTAAAAGATTTTGAACCAGACCAATTACTTAAATTACTAGGTGTTAAATCTGCTGAACCTCCTATTAATTCAGGTAACATTTTACCTAAAAATTCTAATGTGTTTTGTGATGCTTTTCTAGTTGCTATATTTTCAGGTTTAATTTGTGTTTTATAAATAAATTTATCAATTTTAATATTAAATAATTTTGGAATTTCATTATTTAAACGTCTTTTTAATTCTAAATATAATTGTGTATATTTTTTTTTATAATTTTTAATTAATATATTCCATTCATCTTCTTTTTTTTGACCCTTTTTTTTTGCATCCCATTTTAAATAAACTTTTTTAGGGATTTCAAATTTTGAATAATTCCAATTTAATTTTATTCTTGTAGCTTCAACTTCATTAATACCTAATGGAGCTCCATGTACATCACTTGTTCCAGATTTATTAGGAGAGCCATAACCTATAATAGTTTTACAAATAATTAATGTTGGTTTAATTTTTTCATTATGAGCTTTTTGTATTGCTTTTTTAATTTCTTTATTATTATGTCCATTCACATTATTAATAACATTCCAATTATATGATTTAAAACGTTTTTCGACATCTTCATTAAACCATTTTTTAACATTACCATCTATTGAAATATTATTATCATCATAAAAAACTATGATTTTATTTAATTTTAAAGTTCCAGCTAAAGAACAAACTTCATGTGAAATACCTTCCATTAAACAACCATCGCCAACAAATATATAAGTTTTATGGTCAATTATATTATAATTAGGTTTATTAAATTGTTTTGATAATATACTTTCAGCAATAGCAAAACCAATTCCATTTGCTAAACCTTGACCTAAAGGTCCAGTAGTAGTTTCAATACCATTTAAAAGATTATTATATTCTGGATGTCCAGGGGTTTTAGAATTTAATTGTCTAAAATTTTTAATATCTTCTATTGTTAAATTATATCCTGTAAGATGTAGTATACTATATAATAATATTGAACCATGACCATTAGATAAAATAAATCTATCTCTATTAAACCATAAAGGATTATTTGGATTATGATTAATATATTTACGCCATAAAACTTCAGCTATATCTGCCATACCCATTGGCATTCCTGGGTGACCAGAATTTGCTTTTTGTATAGCATTTATACTTAATATACGTATTGCATTAGCTAATTTTCTTGTTTTCATTATAATTTTCTCCTAAGGTTAAATTAATTAACATTATATATTAAATTTATAAAAAAACAACCCCTATTTTTTAAATTTTAATAATAAATATATAAATGTTTTAAATAAACCAAAATTAAATAAAAAAAACTTAATAATTAAAATGGTATATCGTCTTCAAAATTTATTTCTTTTTTATTATTTTGTTTATTTTTAATATTTTTTTGTTTTTCTAATTTATTATTATTTTGATTATTATTTAACATTAACATTACACCTCCAAGTTTAACTATAACTTCTGTTATATATCTTTCATTATCATTTTTATCGACCCATTTTCTAGTTTGTAGTGTTCCTTCAATATATACTTGAGTACCTTTTTTAATATATTCTCCTGCAATTTCAGCTAATTTACCAAATATTACTATTTTATGCCATTCTGTTTTTTCTTTTTGTTCATTTGTAAGTTTATCTTTCCAAATTTCAGATGTTGCTATACTAAAATTAGTTACTGCACTTCCATTTGATATATAACGCATTTTAGGATCTTGACCTACGTAACCTATTAAAATTACTTTATTAATACCTTTAATTGACATTTTTAATCCATAAAATTATTATTTTAAAATAAATTTAAGTAATATTTTGATTATTTAAAATTTATCTAAATAAATTATTAAATATTTTTATATTTTTAAATATAAGTTAAAATATTTAATAATTTATTTCAATAAGTTTTAAATAATTATTCTAATTATTAATTTAATTTTGTCAATATTTTTTTTTAATAAATTTAAGTTAAAATAAAATAAATTTTAAATATTTAATTTATATAAAAAAATAATAAATATAATATTTTAATTTTATTATTTTAATATTAATAATTTAAATAAATTATAAAATTTTCATGATATTACCAATTTACATGGATTATTCAGCCACTTCTCCTGTGGAAAAAAAAGTAGTAAAAAAAATGTTAAAATATTTAACAATAAATGGAAATTTTGGAAATGCATCATCTAGATCACATTATTTTGGTTGGAAAGCAGAGGAATCTGTAAAAATTTATAGAAAAAAAATCGCTAAATTAATAAATGCTAATTATGAAGAAATTATTTTTACATCTGGAGCTACTGAATCAATAAATTTAGCAATAAAAGGTATAGCAAATTTTTATATTAAAAAAGGTAAACATATTATTACTTGTAAAACAGAACATAAAGCTGTTTTAGATAGTTGTAGATATTTAGAAAATAAAGGTTTTAAAATAAGTTATATCAAACCTGAAATAAACGGAATTATAAATATTAATAAAATTTTAGAAATTATAAATAAAGAAACTATTTTAATTTCTATTATGCATGTAAATAATGAAATAGGAAGTATACAAAATATTAATAAAATTAGTAATTTATGTCATAAAAAAAAAATTTTTATACATGTTGATGCTACTCAAAGTGTGGGTAAAATTAAAATTAATGTAAAGAAAAGTAAAATAAATTTAATTTCGTTCTCAGCTCATAAATTATATGGTCCTAAAGGAATTGGTGTATTATATATTAATAATAAACCAAAAATAAGACTAGAACCACTAATTCATGGGGGTGGTCATGAAAAAGGTATACGATCAGGTACTTTAGCAGTACATCAAATTGTAGGGATGGGAGAAGCTTGTAATATTGCATTAAAAAAAATTAAAAATGATATTTATTTTTTTCATTTAATTAAAAAAAGATTTTGGAATGGTATCAAAAATATTGAAGAAATATATTTAAATGGAAATTTTAATAATAGTATACCAAATATTATAAATATAAGTTTTAATTATATTGAAGGTGAATCTTTATTAATGTCTCTTAAAAATTTAGCTATTTCATCTGGATCAGCATGTACATCTTCAAGTTTAGAACCATCATATGTACTTATATCTTTAGGTATTAATGAACAATTAGCACATAGTTCTATTAGATTTTCATTTGGTCGTTTTACAAAATTATCAGAAATTGATTATAGTATTTATTTAATTAAAAAATCTATTATTAAATTACGTAATATTTCTCCTTTATGGGATATTTTTAAACAAGGAATAGATATTAATTCTATTATTTGGAATAATGTCTAAAAAAGGTAAATATGTCTTATAGTAAAGAAGTATTAGACCATTATGAAAATCCAAGAAATGTAGGATCTTTAAATGTTAATAATAAAAATGTAGGTAGTAGTATGGTTGGGTCTCCTTCATGTGGAGATGTTATGAAATTACAAATAAAAATTAATAAAAATGGTATAATTGAAGATGCTAAATTTAAAACATATGGTTGTGGTTCAGCTATTGCATCTAGTTCTTTATTAACAGAAATAATAAAAGGTAAAACAATTAAAGAAGCACAAAAAGTAAAAAATATTTTAATAGCTAAAAAATTATCTTTGCCTCCTGTAAAATTTCATTGTTCTATTTTAGCAGAACAAGCAATTAAAGAAGCAATTAAAAACTTTAAAATTAAAAATAAATTGTAAATATAATATATTATAATATTTAAATAATATATAATTATTAAATTATAAATTTATTAAATAATATATTATTAAATTAATGAAAATAAATATAAGTAATGAAGCTAATAATTTTTTTAATTTTTTAATTAAAAAAAAAAAAAAAAAATATATACAATTAAATATTAAAAAAACAGGTTGTTTAGGTGTTAAATATAATATTGAATATATTAATAATATAATTAATAATGATAATTATATTTTTAAAAAAAAAAAAATAATAATTTTAATTAAAAAAAAAAATTTATTATACTATAATAATATAAAAATTGATTTAATTAAAAATAAATTTAATAAAAAAATTTTATTTAATAATCCTAATGTTAAAACAAAATGTAAATGTGGTAAAAGTTTTAATATATAAATTAATATTTTCAAACATTAATATTTTAACATAAATTTTAAATTTATAATAAATTAAAATTAAATTATATTTTAAAATTAATTTGTTAAATAATAAGGATTATTATAACCAAAATTATTTAAAACTTCAATTTCTAATATTTCCATTTGTTTTTTTTCATACATACTATAATGTTTAAAATTAAATAAATGTAAAATACTATGTATAATATTATGTATAAAATTTAAATTACAAATATTTTTTTTATTATAAATTATCAAATCTCCTATATATTCTTTAAAATTATAAAATTTACTATTTTTAAAAGATAATATATTAGTATATTTATTTTTACCTCTATAAATTAAATTAAATTTTAATATTTTTTTTTTATTAACTATTTTAATTATTATAAATACTTTTTGTTTAAATTGTTTAATAATATTTTTAATTAAAATTAAAATATTATTTTTATTTATAATTTTTTTTTTTTTATTTTTTTTAAAAATTAATATTTTCATTTTAATATTTAATAAATTTAAAGTAATAATAAAATTATTTTATAATCACAGAGGTGGAGAGAATCGAACTCACGACATACGGTTTTGGAGACCGTTGCTCTACCAACTGAGCTACACCTCTAATAAATATATATTTTATATATTCATATTTTGAAATATAATATTTTAATTTTAAAAGTTTAAATATTTAATTAAATAATAAAAAAATTATTTTAAATTTTATAAAATAATTTAAAATATAATAATAAGTTAATATTTTTAAAATAATTATATATAAAAAAAATTTATTAAATTATTTAATTTAAAATTAATTTAATAAATTAATTTTTAATAATATTTTATATTATATATATTATAATTAAGTTTTTGAAATATAATTAATTATTTAAATTAATTTATTAAATTTTAAAAAATATTAAATATAAAAATTAAAATGTTTTTAAAATTATTAATATAAAATTTTTTATAAAAAATTAAAAATATTTTTATAAAAAAATTTTATATTTAATAATTATATATCAATAATATATTTAATATTATTTAATTTAAAAAAAATTTTTATTTATATTTTTATAAAAATTATCAATAAATAATTCAAATTTATTAAATTTAATTGAATTTCTTATATTCAACATTAATTTTTGATAATATGTAATATTATGTATAGTATTTAATTTAATACCTAAAATTTCGTTATTAATATTAATATTATGTAAATAAGAAATTGTATAATTAGAACATGTATAACAATTACAATTTACATCTAATGATTTAACATTATATTTATATTTAAAATTATATATATTTACAACACCATTACTTGTAAATAAATTACCATTTCTAGCATGTCTAGTAGGTATTACACAATCAAAAATATCAACACCTATTTTTATACTTTCTATTAAATCTTCAGGTTTACCTACTCCCATAAGATAACGTGGAGAATTTTCTGGAATTTTTTTACAAATATAATTTAAAATATCATACATTATATTTTTTGGTTCTCCTACTGCTAAACCACCTATTGCATAGCCATCAAAACCAATATTTAATAATCCTTTTAAAGATAAATATCTTAAATCTTTATAAATTCCCCCTTGAATTATTCCAAATAAATTATTTTTATTTTTTATTTTTTTAAATTGTTGCATACTACGTTTTGCCCAACGTAAAGATAAAAAAACTGAATTTTTAACATAATGCCAAGGCATTAAATATGATGTACATTCATCCAAAATCATATTAATATTAGAATTTAAAAAAAATTGAATATTAATTGATTTTTCTGGACTTAAAAAAAAAAATGTATCATTATTTGGATGTTTAATATAAATACCTTCATTTTTAATTTTACACATTTTTTTTAAACTAAATATTTGAAAACCTCCAGAATCTGTTAATATAGGTTTTCTCCAATTCATATAATTATGTAAATTACCATGCTTTTTAATAACTTTAATATTAGGGTTTAACCATAAATGAAATGCATTACTTAATAAAATTTCACTTTTTGTATTTAAAACTTCATCAGTTGTTAAAGATTTTATAATACCATAAGTTCCAATAGGCATAAATGCTGGAGTTTCAATTAAATAATTATTTATATATAAAACTCCTAAACGTGCATTTTTTCTTTTTTTTTTTAATATATATTTCATTTAATTTACTCTATTTTTAATAAGTATTTTAATAATATTTATTATAATTTTATTTTTTTTTTGATGCTTGAATAGATGTAATAGCAATTGTATAAATAATATCATTAATTGTAGCACCTCTAGATAAATCATTAACTGGTTTTTTAATACCTTGTAATATTGGTCCTATAGATATTATATTTGTATGGCGTTGTACAGCTTTATAAGTAGTATTTCCAGTATTTAAATTTGGAAATATAATAATATTTGATTTTCCTTTAATTTTTGAAAAAGGTAATTTTAATTTCGAAATTTCTGAATTTATAGCTGCATCATATTGTAAAGGGCCTTCAATTAATAAATCAGGTCTTTTTTTTTTAACTAAATTTGTTGCTTTTATTATTTTTTCAACATCTTTTCCTTTACTAGAATTTCCAGTTGAATATGAAATCATTGCTATTTTTGGTTTTATATCAAATAATAAAGCTGATTTAGCAGATTCTATAGCAATTTCAGCAAGTTGTTCAGCATTAGGATTTATATTAATTGCACAATCACCATAAATTAAAACATTTTCAGGTAATAACATAAAAAAAATTGATGAAATTAATGATACATTATTTGATGTTTTTATAATTTGTAATGCAGGTCTAATTGTGTTTGCAGTTGTATTAATTGAACCAGATAATAAACCATCTACTTCATTTTGTTTTAACATCATTGTTGCTAAAATAATATTATCTTTTAAAGCTTTAATTGCTTTATATTCATCCATTCCTTTATGTTTTCTTAATTCTATTAATTTATTAATATAATTATTTCTTATTTTTTTTGGATCAATAATTTCTATATTTTTATTTAAATTAATATTATTTAGTAATGCAATTTTTTTAATTTTATTAGGATTACCTAATAAAATACATTTTGCTATTTTTTTTTTATAACAAATAGATGCTGCTTTTATAATACGTGGTTCATATCCTTCTGGTAATATAATACGTTTATTAGATTTTTTAGAAAGTTCAGTTATTTTATAAATAAATTGTTTAGAAGTTTTTTTTTTATTTTTAAAAATAATTTTTTTTTTTTTTTTTTTTTTATTTTCTATAATATAATTATTAAAATTTTTAAAATTTAAAAAAAAATTAATTAAATTTACAATATTTAAATTTTTTGATATTTCATAATTTAAAAATATATAATTTTGTAAATATAATCCTTTTATTATAAAAATATCATATTTATTAATATTTTTTTGATAATATGAAATTAATTCATTTATTAAAATATTTTTTTCAAATTTTTTAATTTTAATATTTTTTTTTATAATAATATTCTTTTTATTTATTTTGATTGTAGGTTTAATATAACAAATTTTATTTTTTTTAATAGAATTAATAATATTTAAAATAATATTATTTAAAATATTATTTTTAATAAGTAAAAACATAATCATAATTGACATATAATACCTTTATTTTAAATTTAAAATAATATTTATTTATATATTTTGATTTAATAATTAAATATGATTTATTAAATTATAAACATCTTTTGCTATAATTAATTCTTCATTACTAGGAATTACCAAAGCAATACGACTATTAGATTTTGTTATAATACCAAATTTAGTATTATAAATATTTTTATTAAGTATAGAACTAATTTTAAAATTTAAAATATTTAAAGAATTAATAGTTAATTTTCTTATTAATATTGAATTTTCCCCTATACCTCCAGTAAAAACAATTGCGTCTAAATGATTACCCATTAATATACTATAACTACCAATATATTTTGATAATTTATAACAAAATATATCAATTGCTAATTTTAATTGTTTATTTTTAAAATAATTTTTTTCAATATATCTACAATCATTAGTTAATTCACTTAAACCTAATAAACCAGATTCTTTATTTAAAATTTTAATAATTTTTTTAATTTTTATTCCTAAATTATTATATAAATAAAATATAATAGAAGGATCAATATCACCACATCTTGTTCCCATTATTAAACCTTCTAAAGGAGTTAAACCCATAGAAGTATCAATACATTTACCATTTTTAATAGCAGAAATTGAACAACCATTACCTAAATGACATATAATTATATTTAAAGTTTTAATGTTTTTATTTAAAAATTCAGCAGTTTTTAAAGTAATATATTTATAACTTAAACCATGTGCTCCATAACGTCTTATTTTATATTTAGTATATAAACTATATGGTAAAGCATATAAAAAAGCTTTTTTAGGAATACTTTGGTGAAATGCAGTATCAAAAACAGCTATATTTTTTTTAAAAAAATAGGGTATTAATTTAAAACTTTTATAAATACCAATTAAATGTTCTTTATTATGTAATGTAGCAAATAAAATTGATTCTTTTATAGAATTTATAACTTTATCATTAATTATAATTGAATTAGAAAAAAATTCACCACCATGTACAATACGATGTCCAATTGCAGATATTTTTTTAAAAATTTTTTTATTTTTAAATAATATATTTAAAAAAATTAAATTTAATATTTTATAATTAGAATAAATTATATTTATTTTTTTTTTATAAATAAAGTTATTATTTATTTCCCATTTTATAATACATTTTTTTTTTTTATATTCAGTTAAACCTTTTATAATTTTATTTCCATTAATTGGATTTATAATTGCAAATTTTATAGAAGAACTGCCGCAATTTAAAACTAAAATTAAATTTTTAAACATAATATACCTAAATGTAATAATAATATAATTAATATATTAATTATTAAGTTTAATAAAATTAAAATATAATAAATATAAATTATTTAATATTTTTAAAAAAAATTTATTTATAAAAATATTTAATTATTTTTATTTAAATAATTATCAAATCTTGATAATTTAGCATTAAAATTTAAAAAAATATTACCAATAGGTCCATTTCTTTGTTTTCCAATAATAATCTGAGCGATATTTTTAAATTTACTATTTTTATTATATATTTCATCACGATAAACAAATAATATTAAATCGGCATCTTGTTCAATTGATCCTGATTCTCTTAAATCAGAATTAACAGGTCTTTTATCATTTCTTTGTTCGAGTGATCTATTTAATTGAGATAATGCTAATATAGGAACATTAAGTTCTTTAGCTAAAGATTTAAGAGAACGTGAAATTTCAGATATTTCTAATGTACGATTGTTTGATAAATTAGGTACTCGAATTAATTGTAAATAATCAATCATTATTAAACTAATACCGTTATTTTCTCTATAGACTTTTCTTGATCTTGTTCTTATTTCATTTGGAGTTAAACAAGAAGAATCATCTATATATATATTACGATTTTCTAATAAAATTCCCATAACTTTAGATATACGTTTCCAATCAGTATTATTTAATTGTCCAGTACGAATACGAGTTTGATTTATACGTGATAAAGAAGATAACATACGTATCATAATTTGCTCTCCTGACATTTCTAAACTAAATATTAATACTGGTTTTTTTTGCATCATTGCAGTATTTTCACATAAATTCATAGCAAATGTAGTTTTACCCATAGATGGTCTAGAAGCAATAATTATTAAATCAGATTTTTGAAAACCACCTGTTTTTTTATTTAAATCTAAATAACCTGTATCAATACCAATAATACCATTATTTGGATTTTTATAAAATAATTCAATACGTGATACAGTATTATCTAAAATCTTATCTATATTTTGAGGTCCATTTTTTTTTTTAAATCTAATTTCAGAAATTTTAAATATTTTAGATTCTGCTAAATCAATTAATTCTTCATATGTTCTTCCATCAGGATAATAACAAGCTTCAGTAATTTCATTTGAAACATTAATTATTTCTCTAATAATAGCTCTTTCACGAACAATATCTGCATATGATAAAATATTTGTAAAGTTTGGAGTATTTTGAGATAATTCAATTAAGTATGAAAAACCACCTATTAAATTTAATTTATTTTTTTTTTTTAATTCTTCTGATAAAGTAATTAAATCTAATGATTTATTTGTATTTAGTAAAAAACTTATTTCTTCAAAAATAATTTTGTGTTGATTACTATAAAAATCATTAATATGAATACGATTTATAATATTTTCCCAATTACTATTATCTAATATCAAACTGCCTAATATACATTGCTCAGCTTCTAATGAATGTGGTAATAATTTTATATTTTCTTTTATTTTTTTAATATTATACATTTAAATTATCCTAAATAATATTTAAAATTTAATAAAATTAATAATATTTATAAATAATTTATATTAAATATAATTATTTTAAAATTATTAATTTTTAAAAGAATATTTATGTATTAATTTATATAATTATTATATATTTAATATATTATAAATATATTTTAAAAAATTTATATTAAAATAAAATTAATATAATTAATTAATTATAATCAAATTAAAAATATTAATTATTAAATTTAAAATGTTTTATTTAAAATAAAGGATTAATAAATGTTAACACTTAATTTTTTAGTTAAAAATATTATAGATTTTTGTACTATTAGTTTTTTATTAAGAATTTGGATTGAATGGGCATTTATAAAATTTGATCATCCTTTTATAGTTTTTATTGTTAAAATTACTCAAACTCCTATTAATATTATTAAAAAATTTATACCTTCAATTAAATCTATATATAATATATCTTTATTTATATCATTTATATTAATGTTAATTAAATTTATATTATTATCATATATACAAAATACTTCGCCAATTACAAATTTCCCAATTACTGTATTATTATCTTTAATATCTTTAATTAAAATATCAAATTATTTAATATTTTGGGTAATTAGTATGTTTATATTAATGAATTGTTTTCAACAAAAAAAAAGTTTATTTAAAATTTTTATAACAAAATTATCAATTAAAATAATAAAATTATTAAATTTAATAATACCAAAAATTAAAAATATTAATTATTCTTCTGCAATTATAATTTTAATTTTATATTTAATTAATTATATAGGTATTGATTTTTTAGGAAATATTTGGTTTATGTTGTAATATTTTTAATTTATATTAATATTATATTAAATTTATTATTCTAATATTTTAAATATATTTTAATAAATCTTTATTTAAATTTAAATTATGAAATTAAATAAATTTTATATTTAATAAATATTATAAATTTATCGTCCGATGTTAAATAATAAATAAATTAAATATAAATATTAAAATTAAATTTTTAATTTTATTATTTTATAATAAACATCGGACGATTATTCTATTTAATATTTATTAAATACTATTAATTAAATTTAATATATCTAAAGGAATTTTAGAAAAACAAACGATATTATATCCAAAAATTGGATGATAAAAATTAATACAACAAGCATGTAATATTTGTCTTTTAATTTTTTTTAAAATTAAAAAATCATTTTTTTTTTTTTTAAAATTATATTTTTGATCACCTAAAATTGGATAATTAATATATAACATGTGTATTCTAATTTGATGTGTTCTACCAGTTTTAATTAAAATTTTAATTCTAGTATATTTATTAAAAATTTTTATTATTTTATAATAAGTAATAGCATTTTTTCCATATATATTTACATTCATTTTAATTTTATTTTTTATATATCTTGAAATATTTGCATTAATTAAACCATTATTTAAAATTTTACCTATTACTATACCTTCGTATTCTTTATAAATTTTATGATATTTAAATACATTAATAAGTAATTTTCTTGATAATATTGTTTTAGTTATTAAAATTATCCCTGATGTATCTTTATCTAAACGATGTATTAAACCTAAACGATAAACAAAAATTAAAAAATTATTATAATTTAATAAAGAATTTATTAAAGTTTTATTTAAATTTTTAAAACCTGGATGAACTACTAAATTATATGGTTTATTAATAATTAATAAATATTTATCTTCATATAAAATATTTAATTTAATATTTTTATATTTTATTATTTTTTTTTTATTTATAAATGTAATTTTTATCAAAATTTTTTTAAATATTTTTTTACTAGGTTTATTAAGTAAATTTAAATTTGATGTTACTTTATTTTTAATGATTAATTTTTTAATATAAGATCTTGAATATTTAGGTAATAAATAAGATAATATTTTATCTAATCTTTTCTTTAAAATGTATTTTGGAATTTTAATTAAAATATATTTTATCATAAATAAAAATTATTAAAATAAAAAAATTATTTATTAATTAATATTATATTATATAAATATATTTTAAAATAAATTAAATTAAGAAAAAAATGAATTTAAATAAAAAAAAAAAAATTATTAATAAAATTAAAAAAATAATTAAAAAAACCATATCTATAGTAATATCAAATCCTCATTTTATAAATTCTAATATAATTAATGATTTTAGAAAAGAAGGTCGAAAATTAGGTATTAAAATTATATTAATACGTAATACTTTATTAAAAATAGCAATTAAAAATACTGAATTTAATTTTATTAAAAATAATATATTTGGAAATAATTTAGTATGTTTTTCTATTAATAATGCATCATTTGCAGCAAGATTATGTGAAAAATTTGAAAAAAAATATAAAAATTTTGAAATAAAATTTGCAATTTTTGAAAAAAAAATAATTAAAAAAAAAGATATTTATAAATTATCAAATTTACCTACTTTAAATGAAATTTTATATAAATTAATTTATATTTTAAAAGAAATTTCAATAATAAAATTAATTCGTGTTTTAAATAATTTTAAAAAAGTTAAAAATAATAATTTTAAATATAAAATATTAGGAAAACATGAATAATAAAGAAAAATTATTAAAAACTATTGAATTAATGTCAATTAAAGAAATTTCTGAATTTATTGATACTATTGAAAAAAAATATAATATTACATCAAACCCTATAATAAATAATTCTAATATAGTTAAAAAAAAAAAAGAAAAAACAGAATTTAATGTGATTTTAAAATCTTTTGGAAATAATAAAATTTCAGTTATTAAAGCAGTACGAAGTGCTATTAATTTAGGTTTAAAAGAAGCTAAAAATTTAGTAGAATCAGCACCTGTTATTTTAAAAGAAAAATTAAATAAAATAGATTCTGATAATTTAAAAAAGAAAATAGAAATTTCTGGTGCTATTATTGAAATTAAATAAAAAAGTAACATAAAAGACTGTTGATTTATCTTCAGTCTTTTATGATTTTTAAAATTTTTATAAATATATTTAGGAGTTTTAAAATGAATTATTCTAATGTTGAAAAAAAAAAACTTAGAAAAAATTTTGGAAAATATAATACAATTTTTAAAATACCATATCTTGTTGCTTTACAAATAGAATCATTTAAAAAATTTATAAATAAAAATAATCAAAAAAATATAGGAATAGAAAATATATTTAAACATTTTTTTCCAATTTATAATCATGATTTTAGTATGGTATTACAATATATTGATTATGAAATATTAAAACCAGAATATAATTATCAAGAGTGTAAAGATAGAGGAATTACATATCAAGGATTATTAAAAGTAGATTTAAGATTAATTATATATAATAATAATAAAAATATTAAAACTATAAAATTTGTTAAAACTAGAACTATAAATATGTGTGAAATTCCTTTAATGACTAAAAATGCAACTTTTGTAGTAAATGGTGTTGAAAGAGTTGTTATTTCGCAATTACATCGCGCACCTGGAGTTTTTTTTGATAATGATAAAGGTAAATCTAATACTTATAAAAAAATATTATATAATGCAAGATTAATACCTTATTCAGGCCCATGGTTAGATTTTGAATTTGATTCTAAAGATATTTTATATATAAGAATTAATAGACAAAAAAAAATACCAGCAACAATAATTTTAAGAGCATTAAATTATACTACTCAACAAATTTTAAATATTTTTTATGATCATATTATTTTTGATATAAGTGGCGAAAAAATTAAAATAAATTTAAAAAAAAATAAACTTAAAAATGAAATAGCAATGTTTGATATAATAATTAATAAAAAAAAATATGTTAAAAAAGGAGAAATAATTAAAAAAAAAATTATTAATAAATTTAAAAAAAAACATATTAAAAATATTATTGCACCATTTAATTTTGTTTATTCAAAAACAATAGCTGAAGACTATTATGATAAAAATGGAGAATTAATTTGTATGGCAAATATGATTTTAACAAAAGAAATAATTATAAATTTAAAAAAAAATGGTTATAAAGAAATTAAAGTAATATTTACAAATAATATAAATAGAGGAAATTATATATCTAATACTTTACATTCAGATCCTACATATGATCGTTTAAGTGCGTTAATTGAAATTTATCATGTTTTAAAACCTGATAACATAGCAACACTAGAATTAGCTACATCATTTTTTGAAAATCTTTTTTTTACTGGTACTAGATATAATTTATCTAAAGTAGGAAGAATTAAATTAAATTATTCTATTTCACGTTTAGATAATTTTAAATCTATATATTTAGATAAAAAAGATATAATTTTAATTATTAAAAAATTATTAAATATACGTAATGGTAAAGAAAAATTAGATGATATAGATAATTTAAGTAATAGAAGAATTCGTTCTGTTGGTGAAATGATTAATAATCATTTTTATTTATGTTTAATGCGTGTTAAGAATATGATTAAAGAAAAAATGATATCTCATAAAAAATTAAACTTTCCAAAATATTTAGTTAATTTTAAAATATTAACAACATATATTAAAGAATTTTTTATTTCTAATCCACTTTCTCAATTTTTAGACCAAAATAATCCTCTTTCTGCAATTACACATAAAAGAAGAATTTCAGCACTTGGCCCTGGTGGTTTAACATTAGAACGCGCTAGTTTTGAAATTAGAGATATACATTATACACATTATGGTAGAATTTGCCCAATTGAAACACCTGAAGGGCCTAATATAGGTCTTATTAATTCTTTATCAATATATTCACAAGTTAATCAATATGGTTTTTTAGAAACTCCATATAGATTAGTTAAAAAAAATAAAGTAACAAATAAAATTTATTATTTATCATCTAATAATGAAGAAAAATTAATTATTGCTCAAGCAAATACTAAAATTAATAAAAAAAATAAATTTATTAATAAATTAATAAATTGTCGTTATAAAAATAAAATAGGTTTATTTAAGAAAGAAAGAGTTAATTATATGGATATTTCTAACCAACAAATTCTTTCTTTAGGTGCTTCATTAATTCCATTTTTAGAACATAATGATGCTAATCGTTCTTTAATGGGGTCGAATATGCAACGTCAAGCAGTACCTTCATTAATTAACGATGCGCCTATAGTTGGAACTGGTATGGAACGTATAATTGCAGCTGATACTGAATCTTTAGTTTTTGCTCATAGAAGCGGTATAATTAAATATTTAGATTCTTCTAAAATTATAATAAAAGTTAATAATAAAGAAATTATAAATAATAAAAAAAATTTAGATACTTATAATTTAATTAAATATATAAGATCTAATCAAAATACTTGTATTAATCAAATACCATGTGTATCTTTAGGAGAAAAAGTATCTAAAGGTGATGTAATAGCTGATGGACCTTCAACTGATAAAGGAGAATTAGCTTTAGGTCAAAATATACGCGTAGCATTTATGCCTTGGAATGGTTATAATTTTGAAGATGCTGTATTAATTTCAGAAAAAGTAGTACAAAAAAATAAATTTACTACTATTCATATCCATGAATTATCATGTGAAATTAAAGATACAAAGGTAAATCGTGAAAAAATTACTATTAATATACCTGGTATTCCAAAAAATTTTTTTTCTAAACTTGATAAAAATGGTATTATTAAAATTGGCACTGAAGTACATGAAGGTGATATTTTAGTAAGCAAAATAATTCAAAAAAAAGAAAAAAAATTAAAATCTGAAGAAAAATTATTATTAGCTATTTTTGGTAATAAATCACCAGAAATTCAAGATTCTTCTTTACGTGTGCCTAATGGAATTTTTGGAAAAGTTATAGATGTTAAAGTATTTGAAAAATATGAAAATAAAGAAGAAAATGAAAAAAAAGAAAAAATTAAACAAATTAAAAAAATTATGAAATTAAAAGGAAAAAAAGCAATAGAAAAATATAGAAAAGAAATAGAAAAAAAAAATAAAAAAAAAAAAAAAAAAAAAAAAAAAAAAAAAAAAAATTAAAAAAAAAAAAAAATTAAAAAAAAAAAAAAAAAAAAAAAAAAAAAAAAAATAAAAAAAAAAATTTTATTAATAAATAAAAAAAAAAAAAAAAAAAAAATAAAAAAAAAAAAAATAAAAAATAAAAAAAAAAATAAAAAATATAAAAAAAAATTTAATTAATATTAAAAAAAAAAAAATAAATATTAAAAAAATATTATTAAATAAAAAAAAAATATTTAAAAATAAAAAACAAATGTTATTAAATAAAAAAATATTAATAAATAAAAAAAAAAATAAAAATCAAATAATTAAAAAAGAAATTAAACAAATAAATTTATTATTTTATAATTGTATTAATGAATTGTTTAATTATAATAATATAAATTTAAAAATATTAAATAAAATAAGTATTAAAAAAATATTTAATTTTATTTTAAAAAATAAAATAGAAGAACAAAAATTATTAAATTTATTTTTATTATATAAAAATTTTAAAAAAAAACAAGAAATAAAAATTTTTAAAAAAATAAATGTATCTAAAAAAAAAGGTATTAAACATGGAATATTAAAACTTATTAAAATATATATAGCAGTTAAACATAATATTCAACCTGGTGATAAAATTTCAGGAAGACATGGTAATAAAGGAGTAATATCAAAAATTAATTTAATTGAAGATATGCCTTATGATAAATATGGAATACCTATAGATATTGTACTTAATCCTCTTGGAGTTCCATCTAGAATGAATATTGGGCAAATTCTTGAAGTTCATTTAGGTATGGCAGCTAAACAATTAGGTAAAAAAATACAAATTATGTTAAATAAACAAAAAAAAATAATTAAAATACGTAAATTTATTCAAAAAATTTATAATTCTGGTCGTAACACTCAAAAAATAAATTTAAATAATTTTACAGATCAAGAAATATTAATATTAGCTAATAATTTAAAAAACGGCGTACCTGTTTCATCACCAGTTTTTGATGGCGCAACAGAAAAAGAAATTAAAGATTTCTTTAAATTAAGCGATTTCCCAATATCAGGTCAAATTACTTTGTTTGATGGCCAAACTGGTGATAAATTTGAGAGACCTGTAACAGTTGGATATATGTATATATTAAAATTAAATCATTTAGTAATTGATAAAATACATGCTAGATCAACAGGATCTTATAGTTTAATAACACAACAACCATTAAAAGGTAAATCTAAATTTGGAGGACAAAGGGTTGGTGAAATGGAAGTTTGGGCATTAGAAGCTTATGGAGCAGCTTATATATTACAAGAAATGTTAACTATTAAATCAGATGATTTAGAAGGTCGTGCCAAAATTTATAAAAAAATAGTAAATAATAAATATTATGCAGAACCTAATGTTCCAGAATCATTTCATGTTCTTATTAGAGAAATAAAATCTTTAGGTATAAATATTGAATTATATAAAAAATAAATATATTTTAAAATAATATAAATATAATATTTTTAAAATAAATATGTAATTTTGTTTATTTATTAATAAAAGGAGTAAATTTTGTTAAATTCTTTACATTTGATATTAAATAAAAAACAAATTAATGAATTTAATGCTATTAAAATTTCAATAGCATCACCTAAACAAATTCTTTCATGGTCTTATGGAGAAATTAAAAAATCTGAAACAATTAATTACCGTACTTTAAAACCAGAATATGATGGTTTATTTTGTCCACGTATTTTTGGGCCAATTAAAAATTATCAATGTTTATGTGGTAAATATAAAAAATTAAAATATTGCGGTATTAAATGTGATAAATGTGGAGTTGAAATTATTAAAAAAAATGCTCGTAGAAAAAGAATGGGGCATATAAAATTATCTACTCCTATAGCACATATTTGGTTTTTAAGATCATTACCATCACGTATTAGTTTATTATTAAATATGTCTTTAAAAAAAATAGAGAAAATTATATATTTTGAATCATATATAATAACTAAAAATGGAAATACAAATTTTAAAAAAAAACAATTAATAAACGAAAATCAATATGTATTATTTAAAAAAAAATTTAATAATAATTTCAAAGCTAAAATTGGAGCTGAAGCAATTTTATATTTATTAAAAAAAATAAATTTAAAATCAGAATATGTTAAATTAAGATATAAATTAAATGAAGTACATTCTTTAAATAAAAGAAAAAAAATAATAAATAGAATTAAATTATTAGAATCTTTCATTAATACATGTAATAAACCAGAATGGATGATATTAACAATTTTACCTGTATTACCTCCAGATCTTAGACCATTAGTACCATTAGATGAAGAAAAATTTGCTGCTTCTGATCTTAATGATTTATATAGACGTATTATTAATAGAAATAATAGATTAAAAAAATTATTAACTTTATCAGCACCTAATATTATTGTTAAAAATGAAAAACGTATGTTACAAGAAGCTGTAGATGCTTTATTAGATAATGGTCGTAGAGGAAGAGCTATATTAAGTGCAAATAAAAAAGAATTAAAATCTTTATCTGATATTATTAAAGGTAAACAAGGTAGATTTAGACAAAATCTTTTAGGTAAAAGAGTAGATTATTCTGGTAGATCTGTAATAACTGTTGGACCTTTTTTAAAATTAAATCAATGTGGTTTACCTATAAAAATGGCTTTAGAATTATTTAAACCTTATATTTTTGGTCAATTACAATTAATGAATTTAGCAAATACAATAAAATCTGCTAAAAGAATGTTAGAAAATAAAAAACCAGTTATTTTAAATATTTTAAAAAATATAATTAAAAAACATTCAATATTATTAAATAGAGCACCAACTTTACATCGTTTAGGTATACAAGCTTTTAATCCAATATTAATTAAAGAGAAATCAATACAATTACATCCATTAGTATGTGCTGCATATAACGCTGATTTTGATGGTGATCAAATGGCTGTTCATATACCTTTAACAATAGAAGCTCAAATAGAAGCTAATCTTCTTATGATGTCTACAAATAATATTTTATCACCAGCAAATAACGATCCTGTAATTGCGCCAACTCAAGATATTGTTTTAGGATTATATTATATGACTAGAGAATATATAAATGCAAAAGGTAACGGTATGGTATTAAATGACGCCAAAGAAGCTGAAATGGTATATGATAGTGGTTATGCTTCTTTACATGCACATGTAAAAGTTAAAATTCATGAAAGTATAAAAATTAAAAATATTTGGTATAATTATAATAATATTTATGATACTACTATAGGTAGAGCAATAATTTGGTTGATTTGTCCTAGAGGTTTATCATTTGAAGTTATTAATAAAAATTTAACTAAACAAATTATTTCAAATATTTTAAGTATTTGTTTTTATACTTTAGGTGAACAAAAAACTACAATTTTTGCTGATAAATTAATGTCTATGGGTTTTAAATATGCTACTAAATCTGGAATTTCAGTATCCATTGATGATATGAAAATACCAAAAAATAAAAATAATATTATATTAGAAGCAAAAGAAGAAGTAAAAGAAATTTATGATCAATTTAAATATGGATTTTTAACAAATAGTGAACGTTATAATAAAATTATTGATATATGGGCTGTTACAAATGATAATATAACAAAAGAAATGTTAAAAAATCTATCTTTTACAGAAAATGTCGAATATTTTGGTAAACAAATAAAACAATTTTCTTTTAATAATATTTTTATGATGGCAGATTCTGGATCTAGAGGTTCAATTGCGCAAATTAGACAACTTTCTGGAATGAGAGGTTTAATGGTTAAATCAAATGGTTCTATTATTGAAACGCCAATAATTGCTAATTTTAGAGAAGGATTAAATGTAATACAATATTTTATTTCTACTCACGGTGCAAGAAAAGGATTATCAGATACTGCATTAAAAACTGCAAACTCTGGTTATTTAACTAGAAGATTAGTTGATGTTGCACAAGATTTAATAGTTACAGAAGATGATTGTTGTACAAACGAAGGAATTTGGTTAACTTCTGTTATTGAAGGTGATATAATTAAAGAATCTTTAAGTTATCGTGTTTTAGGTAGAATAACTGCAAAAAATATTTATATTAAAAAAACTAAAAAAATTTTAATTTATAAAAATACATTTTTAAATGAAAAATTATGTAAAATATTAGAAAAAAATTTAATAAATAAAGTTAAAGTTAGATCTCCTGTAACTTGTGAAACTAAATTTGGAATTTGTATTAAATGTTATGGAATAGATTTATCTAAAGGAGTTATTATTAAAAAAGGAGTACCTGTAGGAATTATTGCTGCGCAATCAATTGGAGAACCAGGTACACAATTAACTATGAGAACATTTCATGTAGGGGGTACAGCTTTTAGAGTAGCAACAGAAACTTTTGTAAGAATTAAACATGGAGGTTTAATGTTATTTAAAAATTTAAAATGTATAAAAACTATGGAAAATAAAATTATCGTTATTTCTAGAAATACTAAATTACAAATAATTAATAAATATAAACGTATTATTGAAATATATAAAATTCCATATGGAGCTATTGTTAATAAAGTTCATAAACATATAGTTAAATCTGGTGAAATAATATCTAATTGGAATCCACATATAGTACCAATTATAAGCGAAGTATATGGTTTTATTCAATTTTCTGGTATATTAGAAGGAAAAACAGTAATTTATCAAAATGATGAAATATCTGGTAAATCTGTTATGGTTGTATTAAATCAAAATGAAAATTATTTTAAAAAAGATAGTTTTAGACCATTTTTAACTGTTGTTGATTTATATAACAAACCTGTTTGTTTCAATGATACAAATTTAATGGCACATTATTTGTTACCTCATAGAGCAATAGTTAAATTAAAAGAAGGTGATGAAATTCAAATTGGTGATATATTAGCTAAAACTTCAAAAGAAATTGAAAAAACTAAAGATATAACTGGTGGATTACCACGTGTTGTTGATTTATTTGAAGGAAGAAAACCTAAAGATCCAGCTATTTTAGCTGAAATTGAAGGTGTTGTTTCATTTGGTAAAGAAATAAGAGGTAAAAAATGTTTATTAATTAATTCAAATGAAATTAAAAATTATGAAATTATGATTCCTAAATGGAGACAATTAAATGTTTTTGAAGGTGAACATATTTCTAGAGGTGATGTTATTTCATATGGTTCAAAAGTTCCACAAGATATTTTAAGAATAAATGGTTTAAGTGAAATAGCAAATTATATTACAAGTGAAGTGCAAGATGTTTATCGTTTACAAGGTGTTAAAATTAATGACAAACATATTGAAATTATTATTCGACAAATGTTAAGAAAAGTAATTATTAAAAATCCAGGAGATAGTCATTTTTTACCAGGTGAAAAAGTTGAATTATCTCGTGTTAAAATAATGAATGAACAACTAATTATGCAAAATAGAAAAAAAATAATTTATATAAGAGATCTTATTGGAATTACTAAATCATCTTTAACAACAAATTCATTTATTTCTTCAGCATCTTTTCAAGAAACAACACGTGTTTTAATAGAAGCAGCAATATGTGAAAAAACAGATGAACTAAAAGGTTTAAAAGAAAACGTAATAGTCGGAAGATTAATACCTGCTGGAAGTGGATATATATATCATAAAAAAAAAGTTAAAAATCATATTACTAAAATAAAAAAAAAATAATTTAAATATAATTTAATATTTTAAAAAATATTAAATTTCACGAACTCTTAATTGAGTTCGTGAAAATAATAAATATAATTTAAAAATAAAATATTTAATTTACATTTTATTAATTTTAATACATAAATTTGATTTATAACGTGATGCTTTGTTTTTATGTATTATTTTTTTAGAAATTAATCTATCTATAATTTTTTGTGTTATTATATATATTTTAATAGCATTATTTTTATTACCTTTATTTATTGTTAATAAAGTTTTTTTTAAAAAAGTTTTTAATTTAGATTTATAAATTGAATTATTTTTTCTTTTTTTAATAGACTGTATCATTCTTTTTTTTGATGATTTAATATTAGTCATTTTAACCTAATTATAATAATTTAAAAATATTAAATTAAAAAAATTAATTTTATATTAATTATAAATTATTTTTATTAAACAGTTATATTAATTAAAATTTTTTTAAAATAAAATATTTTTTAAAATAAATTTATTTATATTATTATTATTTTAAAAAAATTAAATAATTTATTAATAAAATTAATTATTAAGTTTTTAAAAATTATTAATATATTAAGATATTTAAATGTCTAAAATTTTTTTTTTACCAAATATAAAAAAATGTTTTAATGGTTTAATATTAGAATCAAAAAAAAATGAAAATTTATTAGATTTAGCACATAATAATCAAATAAAAATAGAAAATGTATGTAAAAAATCTTGTATATGTACTACATGTCATTGTATTATTCATAAAGGTTTTTATTCATTAAAAAATATAAAAAATAATGAAAATGATATTTTAAATAAAGCTTGGGGGTTAGAAATTAAAAGTAGATTAAGTTGTCAAATCAAAATTAAAAAAAGAGATTTAGTAGTTGAAATACCTATATATAATATAAATTATATTAATGAATATTAATAAATTATTTTAAAATATTATTTAATATTTTTTTTTATTTATTTAAAATTTAAATAAATAATATTAATTTTTTTGTTAAGAATAAATAAAATGATACTTATAAAAGATAATTTAATTAAAAATATGAATAAAAAACAAATTGAAGCAATAATTTCAACAGAAAAAAATTTATTAATATTAGCCGGTGCAGGTAGTGGTAAAACAAAAGTTTTAGTTAATCGTATAAATTGGTTAATTTTAAATTTAGGTGTATCTCCAAAGTCAATATTAGCAGTTACATTTAGTAATAAAGCAGCAAAAGAAATATATAATAGAATTAAAAAAACAATTAAATTTAATATTAATGATATTTGGATAGGTACATTTCATAGTTTAGCATATAAAATGTTATATTTACATTATAATAAATTAAAAAAAAATATACAAATAATTGGAAAAGAAGAACAAATTAAATTAATTAAAAATATTACTATAAAATTAAATATTAACATCAAAAAATTTCCACCTATTAAAACAATGTATTATATTAATAATAAAAAAAATTACGGTTTATATCCTAAAGATTGTATTGATATAAAATATAAAAATATTACAAATAACAAATTATTAAATATATATACATTATATCAAAAAAAATGTATTAAATATGGTTATTTTGATTTTGGTGAAATTTTAATAAGTATTAATAATTTATTAATTAAAAATCCTGAAATTTTAAATAAATATATAAACCAATTTAAACATATTTTAATAGATGAATTTCAAGATATAAATAGTATACAATATAAATGGATAAATCAAATCAAAAATAAAAACAATAAAATTATGATTATAGGTGATGATGATCAATCTATTTATGGGTGGAGAGGAGCTAAAACAAAATTAATAAAAAAATTTATATCAAATAATCCAGACATTAAAATTATTTATTTAGAACAAAATTATAGATCAACTAATAATATTATATTAGCAGCAAATCATTTAATTAATAATAATAATAATCGTATTAAAAAAAAACTATGGACTAAAAAAAAACCTGGAGAATTAATTTCATTATATTCAGCAATAAATGAAGAAGATGAAGCTAATTATATTGCGAATTGTATTAAAATTTTAAAATATAATGGATGTTCTTTAAATGAATGTGCAATTTTATATAGAAAAAATATACAATCTATTATACTTGAAAAAATTTTATCTAAACATAATATAAATTATGAATTTTTAAATACTATTAATTTTTTTAATAGAAAAGAAATAAAAGATATTATATCTTATTTACGTGTTATTTTAAATAAACATGATAATATTGCTTTATTAAGAATTATTAATTTACCTAAAAGAGGTATTGGTATTAATATAATTAATCAAATTAATGAAATATCAAAAAAAAAAAAAAAAACTATATGGCAATCATTAAAAATAATTTTAAACAAAAATATTTTAAAAAAAAAACAAACTTTAATTTTAAATAAATTTATTATTTTAATTAATGAAATTATTAAAAAAACAAAAAAATTAAAATTATATGAACAAGTAAATTATATTATTATTAAATCAGGATTATTTTTAATGTATCAAAAAAAAAAAGACAACAAAATAAGAATTCAAAATTTAAAAGAATTAATTAAATTAACAAAAAAATTTTATAAAAAAAATATCAAAAAAAAAGAAATCTTAAAATTATTTTTATCTTATATTATATTAAATGATAATAATGATTATTATATTAAAAAAAAAAAAACAGTAAAATTAATGTCTATACATTTATCTAAAGGATTAGAATTTAATCAAGTTTTTATAATAGGAATGGAAGAAGGTATTTTTCCTAATTATTATATATTAAATAATAAATCTTTAGAAGAAGAAAGAAGATTAGCATATGTTGGAATAACTAGAGCAAAAAAAAAATTAACATTAACTTATACTAAAGAAAGATATTTATATGGAAAAAAAATATTTCCAAAACCTTCAAGATTTATTAAAGAAATACCTTTAAAATATATTGAAAAAATAAATAATTATAAAACTTTTTAATAATTTAAAATATAATATAATATAATTAAATATATTTTGATAAAAATAAATTATCAAAAATAAGAATATCTTTTTGATTATTATTAAAAAATATTAAATTATCTATTATTGTTTTAAGTATTTTTTCTTCTTTAATTTGTTTTAAAATATACCATTTTAAAAAATGAAATATTTTATAATTTTTATATTTTAAAGAAATATTAGAAATATAATTAATATTACGAGTTATTTTTTTTTCATTTATATATGCTTTTTTAAAAACATTTAATAAAGAATTAAAATTTATATTTAATGAAATATTTGAATTTATTATAGGTAATACATTAATATCACATAAAAATTTAAATATTTTATTCATATGTTTTAATTCATCATTTGAACTATTTTGAAAAAAAATATTAGCATTTTTTAAATTTTTAATATCACACCAAAAACTCATCTCTAAATATAATTTAGATGTGAAGTATTCTAAATTCAATTGATTATTTAAATTTTTAATTATTTTATTTTCAAACATTTTAAAAACCCTTTTAAATTTATTATTTTAAATCATTTTTAAAAATAGCTGAAATTGAATTTCCATTATTAATTCGTCTAATAGATTCTGATAATATATCAGATAAAGTTTCAATATTAATTCCCATATTTATATTTATTTTTTTAGATAAATTTATACTATCACATACTGATATTTCATCAATAACAGATTGTTTAAAATTTTTTGAATAATTTCCAGATAAAATAGGATGTGTAATATATGCATATATTTTTTGAGCACCTCTTTCTTTTAATGTTTTAGCAGCTTTAAATAAAGTATTTCCAGTATCAATAATATCATCAATTAAAATACAATCTCTATTATTAATATTACCTATAACATTTATAATTTTAGCATTATTAAATTTATGACGTCTTTTATCAATTATAGCTATTTCGGCATTATCTAAAATTTTAGCTAAAGATCTTGCACGTAAAATACCTCCTGCATCTGGAGATACAACAGTTATTTGATTAGTATATTTTTTTTGTATAATTTTATTAATAAATACTAAACTACCAAATATATTATCTACAGGTATATCAAAAAAACCTTGAATTTGATCAGAATGTAAATCTACTGTTAAAATACGATTAACACCTACATTTGTTAAAAGATTAGCTATTATTTTAGCTGTAATTGGAACACGAGATGAATGAACTCTTCTATCTTGACGTGCATAACCAAAATAAGGAATAACTGCAGTAATACGACCTACTGATGCTCTTCTAAAAGCATCAACCATAATTAATAATTCCATTAAATTATTATTATTTGGATAACAAATAGATTGTATTATAAAAATATCATCACCTCTAACATTTTCATGAATTTTAATATTTATTTCTCCATCACTAAAATTTCCTACATAACATTTACTTAAAGGTACTCTTATTTTTTTTGAAATTTTTAAAGCAAGTTTTAAATTTGAATTACCTGCAAAAATTTTAATATTATTCATTATTATATTAAAATAATTAAAATTAAATATATAAATTTATATATAAATATTAAATTAAATTTATAATAATTAAAATTATATTATAATTTATATATTTTAAAAAAATGTATTGGAAATAATATGAAAAAACCACTAATTATAGCAAATTGGAAATTAAATGGAAATCAATATTTTGTCAATATTTTTTTAGAAAAATTATGTTATAAATTAAAAAAAAAAAAATATAATATTTCTATTGCTCCATCATCAATTTATTTAAATAAAGCAATACAAAAAACAAAAAATAGTTGTATTAAAATTTGTGCACAAAATGTAGATATTAATAAATTTGGTGCATTTACTGGAGATATTTCAGCAGAAATGCTTAAAAATATGGGTGTTAAATATGTTTTAATAGGACATTCTGAAAGACGAATTTATCATAAAGAAACTAATAAAGAAATATTAAAAAAATTTGAAATAATAAAAAGAAATAATTTAATACCTATTTTATGTATAGGAGAAACTTTAAAAGAAAAAATAAACAAAAAAACTAAAGATATTTGTTTAAATCAAATTAATTTAATTATTAAAAATTTAGGTATTAAAGCATTTAAAAATTCAATAATTGCTTATGAACCTATATGGGCAATTGGAAGTAAAATACCTATTAAAATTCAAGAAATACAAAAAGTACATAATTTTATAAGATCAAAAATTAAATTATATAACAAAAAAATATCTAAAAACATTATAATACAATATGGTGGATCAGTAAATCATAAAAATGCGAAACAAATATTAAAACAACCTGATATTAATGGTATTTTAATTGGAAATGCTTCTTTAAATTTTAATAATTTTATTAAAATAATTAAAATTATTTATAATATTTAAAAAAAATTTAAATTTTATTAATTTTAATATTTATTTATAAATTTTTTTAAAATAATAAATTTATTTTAATAATAATAAAATTAAATTATTTTAAAATTATAAGAAATTTATATGAATGAAATAATAAAAAACAAAGCATGTGATTTTGTAATTTTCGGTATAAATGGAGATTTATCAAAACGTAAATTATTACCTTCATTATATTATTTAGAAAAATTTAAATATATTCATAATGATACTAATATAATTGGAGTAAGCAGATCTGAATTTAATATAAAAGATAATATTAATATGATCAAAAAATCATTATTAAATTTTTTAAAAGAAAAAATAAATAATGAAATTTGGTTAAAATTTAGTAAACGTTTTAAATTTTGTAATTTAGATGTATATTATAGTGATAATTTTATAAAATTAAAAAAAAATATAAATCTAAAAAATAAAATTATAATTTATTATTTTGCTACACCTCCAAATACTTTTTCATATATATGTGAGGGATTAGGTAAAAATAAAATTAATAACAATAATACACGTATTATAGTTGAAAAACCTTTAGGTAAAAATTTAAAATCATACAATTATATTAATAAAATAATATTAAAATATTTTAAAGAAATTCAAGTTTATAGAATAGATCATTATTTAGGTAAAGAAATTATTTTAAATTTATTAGCATTACGTTTTTCTAATATTTTATTTTTTTCAAATTGGAATAATAGTATTATTGATTCAGTACAAATTACAATTTTTGAACAAATAGGTATTGAAGGTAGATCTGAATATTTTAATAAAATAGGTCAAACTAGAGATATGATACAAAATCATTTATTACAAATTTTAACTATTATTACTATGGCTCCACCTTTAAGTTTAAATATAAATAATATTAATGAAGAAAAAATTAAAATTTTAAAATCTTTAAGACGTATAGATTATAAAAATATTAATGAAAATACAGTTATAGGTCAATATAAATCCGGTATTATTAATAATAATAAAGTAAATAGTTATTTAGAAGAAAAAGGTATTAATAATAAAAGTAATACTGAAACTTTTGTTGCTATAAAAGCAAATATTGATAATTGGCAATGGTTAGGAGTTCCGTTTTATTTACGTACTGGTAAACGTCTTAAAAAAAAAATAGCAGAAATTGTAATTTATTTCAAAAATTTACCTATAAATTTATTTCAAAAATTTAATAAAAATTTATTACAAAATAAATTAATAATTCGATTATATCCAAATGAAGGTATTGAAATAAAAATTTTAAATAAATTATATGGTTTAAATAATAATTATAAATTAAGAAAAACAAAATTAAATTTCAATTTTTATGGGAAAAAAAATATTCATAAACCTGATGCTTATGAACTTTTAATTTTAGAAGCAATGTTAGGAAATCAATCTTTATTTGTAAGTTGTAATGAAATTAAAGAATCATGGAAATGGATAGATTTAATTATTAATGGTTGGAAAAAAAAAAAAATAAAACCAATAATTTATAAATCTGGTACTTGGGGTCCTAAAGAATCTGATATATTAATTGAAAAAGATGGTAGAAAATGGAATAAATATTTATAAAAAAATTAAAATAAATAATTTTAATAAATTATTAAATATTTTATTTATAATTATTAATATTTATAAATTTAAAAAAGGTTTTATAAATGTATGCAATAATAATGAATGGTGGTAAACAATATAAAATAGAAGAAAATAAAATTCTAAAAATAGAAAAAATAAATAATAAAATTGGTAAAAATATTATATTTAAAAAAATTCTTTTATTTGTTAAAAATAAATTAATTAAAATTGGATATCCTTATGTTAAAAATATTATAATAAAAGCAAAAATTTTAAATCATGGTAAAAATATTAAAACAAAAATAATTAAATTTCGTAGAAGAAAAAATCAACGTAAAAAAATAGGTCATCGTCAAAATTATACAAATATTAAAATTATTAAAATAATTAATTAAAGGTTTTATAATGGCACAAAAAAAAGCTGGTGGGTCAACTAAAAACGGTAGAGATTCTAAATCTAAAAGATTAGGAATTAAAAAATTTGGCGGTGAATTTGTTTTATCTGGAAACATTATTGTTAAACAAAGGGGTAATAAATTTCATGCTGGTATAAATGTTGGTTGTGCTAAAGATTATACTTTATTTGCATTAAAAAATGGTAAAATAAAATTCGAAAAAAGAGGTCTTAAAAAGAAAACATATATTATAGTTAAATAATTATATTAATTTAATTTATTTAAAATAAATAGCCTGGCAATTTCCTACTCTCACATGAGGGAACCTCACACTACCATCGGCGATACAATATTTCACTTCTGAGTTCGGAATGGGATCAGGTGGTTCTATTGTGCTATTATTGCCAGGCAAAATTATAAAAATAATATTAATAATTTCAAAAAAAAATCATTAAATTATTAAGTTATTAAAATTATGAAATTATTAAAATTATAAAAATTTATTAAAATTTATTAAAATTTATTAAAATTTATTTTAAAGTTAAGCCTCACGGTTCATTAGTATTGGTTAGCTTAATATATTACTATACTTACACACCCAACCTATCAACGTCTTAGTCTAAAACGTTCCTTTAGGAACCATAAAAGGTTCTGGGAAGACTTATCTTGAGGTAAGTTTCGCACTTATATGCTTTCAGCGCTTATCTTTTCCACACTTAACTACCGGGCAATACCATTGGCATGATAACCCGAACATCAGCGGTGTGTTCACTCCGCTCCTCTCGTACTAGGAGCAACTCCTCTCAATCTTCCAACGCCCACGGCAGATAGGGACCGAACTGTCTCACGACGTTCTAAACCCAGCTCGCGTACCACTTTAAATGGCGAACAGCCATACCCTTGGGACCTACTGCAGCCCCAGGATGTGATGAGCCGACATCGAGGTGCCAAACACCGCCGTCGATATGAACTCTTGGGCGGTATTAGCCTGTTATCCCCGGAGTACCTTTTATTCGTTGAGCGATGGCCCTTCCATACAGAACCACCGGATCACTAAGACCTGCTTTCGCATCTGCTCGAGTTGTCACTCTCGCAGTTAAGCTAGCTTATGCCTTTGCACTAAAATTACGATTTCTGACCGTAATTAGCTAACCTTTGTGCTCCTCCGTTACTCTTTAGGAGGAGACCGCCCCAGTCAAACTACCCACCAGACATTGTCTTTATTCCAGATAATGGAATTAAATTAGATTATTAAATTTTAAAGGGTGGTATTTCAAGATCGGCTTGATTAAAACTTGCGTTTTAAATTTAAAGCCTCCCACCTATCCTATACAATAAAAATTAAAAATCAATATCAAGCTATAGTAAAGGTTCACGGGGTCTTTCCGTCTTGCCGCGGGTACACTGCATCTTCACAGCGAATTCAATTTCACTGAGTCTCGGGTGGAGACAGTCTGGCCATCATTACGCCATTCGTGCAGGTCGGAACTTACCCGACAAGGAATTTCGCTACCTTAGGACCGTTATAGTTACGGCCGCCGTTTACTGGGGCTTCGATCAAAAGCTTTGTATTTCTACTAACTTTATCAATTAACCTTCCAGCACCGGGCAGGCGTCACACCGTATACTTCCACTTACATGTTTGCACAGTGCTATGTTTTTATTAAACAGTTGCAGCCAGCTATTATCTGCGACTAGATTCAGCAATTTTCGTATAGAATTTCACTTAATACTAGCATGCCTTCTCCCAAAGTTACGGCATCATTTTGCCTAGTTCCTTCACCCGAGTTCTCTCAAGCGCCTTAGTATTTTCTACTTAACTACCTGTGTTGGTTTATGGTACGGATTTATTTTTATTTTTGTTTGAAAGCTTTTCTTGTAAGTATGGCATCAATTAATTTATCATTACTTATAATGATTATTTATCACATCTCAAAATTAATATTTCTACATGCTTAAATCAAGACTACCGACGCTTGACTAATTTAGCCTTCTTCGTCACTTTTTTAACAATAAAAATAAAGTACAGGAATATTAACCTGTTATTCATCGATTACGCTTTTCAGCCTCACCTTAGAAACCGACTTACCCTACCTTGATTAACATTGGATAGGAAACCTTAGTTTTTCGGCGAGCAGGTTTTTCACCTGCTTTATCGTTACTTATGTCAGCATTCGCACTTCTGATACCTCCAGAAAATTTTACAATTTTCCTTCAACAGCTTACAGAACGCTCCTCTACCTAACAATATAAAATATTGTTACCACAGCTTCGGTATATAGTTTAGCCCCGTTAAATCTTCCGCGCAGGTTGACTCGACCAGTGAGCTATTACGCTTTCTTTAAATGATGGCTGCTTCTAAGTCAACATCCTGGTTGTTTATGCCCTCCCACATCGTTTTCCACTTAACTATAATTTAGGGACCTTAGCTGGTGGTCTGGGTTGTTTCCCTTTCCACGACGAATGTTAGCACTCGCCGTGTGTCTCCCATGATAACATTCTTCGATATTCGGAGTTTGCAACGGTTCAAAAGTCGGTAAACTCCTTACCCGAAACAGTGCTCTACCCTCGAAGATGAATTACATGAGGCGCTACCTAAATAGCTTTCGAGGAGAACCAGCTATATCCCGGTTTGATTAGCCTTTCACCCCTAACCACAAGTCATCCGCTAATTTTTCAACATTAGTCGGTTCAGTCCTCCAATTAGATTTAATTAATTTTCAACTTGCTCATGGTTAGATCACCGGGTTTCGGGTCTACATCTTGAAACTATTCGCCCATTTAAGACTCGGTTTCCCTTTGGCTCCCCTATATGGTTAACCTTGCTACAAAATATAAGTCGCTGACCCATTATACAAAAGGTACGCAGTTACATTTATTAAATGCTCCTACTGCTTGTACGTATACGGTTTCAGGTTCTATTTCACTCCCCTCACCGGGGTTCTTTTCACCTTTCCCTCACGGTACTAGTTCACTATCGGTCAATCAGGAGTATTTAGTCTTGGAGGATGGACCCCCCATATTCAAACAGGATTACACGTGTCCCGTTTTACTAATAGAGAAAAAAAAATATATATTTTAATATACGGGACTATCACCCTATATTGTATTTTTTTCCAAAAATTTCTATTAATATATATTTTTTCAATTTATCTCTTGACTTTTCCCATTTCGCTCGCCACTACTAAGGGAATCTCAATTGATTTATTTTCCACAAGTTACTTAGATGTTTCAGTTCACTTGGTTTGCTTTTTATCATTATGTATTTATGATAAAATAATGTTTTTAAAAACATTAGGTTTCCCCATTCGGGAATCATTGGTTGTTATTGGGTCAAATCACCTAGCCAATGCTTTTCGCAGATTTGCACGCCCTTCTTCGCCTCTGATTGCCTAGGCATCCCCCGTATACGCTTATTTACTTAACTTTATAAAACAAAATATTTTAAATTAAAATATATACAAGTTAATATCAATTAAATTTATATAAATATATATTAAATATAGAAATATTGGAGCTAAGCGGGGTCGAACCGCTGACCTCCTGCTTGCAAAACAGGCACTCTACCAACTGAGCTATAGCCCCTTATTTTAAGAAAGGGGTTAAAATTATTTCTTGAAAAATTTATATGTTATAAAATCAAATAAAAAAATAAAATTTAGGCCTGAGTGGACTTGAACCACCGACCTCACCCTTATCAGGGGTGTGCTCTGACCATCTGAGCTACAAGCCTATTTAAAATTTTGGCTAGAGTTATAAAATTTATATGGGCACTCACGTTTTTAATAAAGTAAGGAGGTGATCCAACCGCAGGTTCCCCTACGGTTACCTTGTTACGACTTCACCCCAGTTATGAACCACAAAGTGGTAATTGCCCTTCCTTAGATTAAGCTAATCACTTCTTTTGCAATTCACTTCCATGGTGTGACGGGCGGTGTGTACAAGGCCCGAGAACGTATTCACCGTAGCATGCTGATCTACGATTACTAGCGATTCCAACTTCATGGAGTCGAGTTGCAGACTCCAATCCGGACTGAGATGTACTTTATGAGATTTGCTTGCTTTTACAAGTTAGCTACTCTTTGTATACACCATTGTAGCACGTGTGTAGCCCTACTCATAAGGGCCATGATGACTTGACGTCGTCCTCACCTTCCTCCAATTTATCACTGGCAGGTTTTTTTGAGTCCCCGTCTTTCACGATGGTAACAAAAAATAAGGGTTGCGCTCGTTGCGGGACTTAACCCAACATTTCACAACACGAGCTGACGACAGCCATGCAGCACCTGTCTCAAAATTCTTTTATAAAAGTCCATTCTATTTCTAAAATGTTTTTTGGATGTCAAGAGTAGGTAAGGTTTTTCGCGTTGCATCGAATTAAACCACATGCTCCACCGCTTGTGCGGGCCCCCGTCAATTCATTTGAGTTTTAACCTTGCGGTCGTACTTCCCAGGCGGTCAATTTAACGCGTTAGCTACGAAAGCTATATCTCAAGGATACAACTTTCAAATTGACATTGTTTACAGCATGGACTACCAGGGTATCTAATCCTGTTTGCTCCCCACGCTTTCGCACCTCAGTGTCAGTTTTTGCCCAGGGGGTCGCCTTCGCCACTGGTATTCCTCCAAATATCTGCGCATTTCACCGCTACACTTGGAATTCTACCCCCCTCTACAAAACTCTAGTTTATTAGTTTCAAATGCAGTTCCTAAGTTAAGCTTAGGGATTTCACATCTGACTTAATATACCACCTACGTGCTCTTTACGCCCAGTAATTCTGATTAACACTAGCACCCCCCGTATTACCGCGGCTGCTGGCACGGAGTTAGCCGGTGCTTCTTTTGAAGGTAACGTCAAGTATTAACGTATTAAATTAATATTTTTCTTTCCTACTGAAAGTGCTTTACAACCCTAAGGCATTCTTCACACACGCGGCATAGCTGCATCAGGCTTTCGCCCATTGTGCAATATTCCCCACTGCTGCCTCCCGTAAGAGTCTGGACCGTGTCTCAGTTCCAGTGTGGCTGGTCGTCCTCTCAGACCAACTAGAGATCGTTGCCTAAGTGAGCCTTTACCTCACTTACTAGCTAATCTCGTCTGAGCACATTCAATGGTGTGAGATTTTAACCCCCTTTGGTCTTTAATAAGACATTATATGGCATTAGCTATCATTTCTAATAGTTATTCCCTTCCATTGAGTAGTTTCCCAGATATTACTCACCCGTTCGCCGCTCGCCGTCAAAACAGTAAACTGTTTTCCGTTGCCGCTCGACTTGCATGTGTTAAGCTTGCCGCTAGCGTTCAATCTGAGCCATGATCAAACTCTTCAATTTGTTAACAATTTTTTTAATCTATTTTTAAATTTACATGTTTATTTATTGTATCTAAAAAATTTTATTTATCTTTATTAAAGATATTTTCTGTGAGTGCCCATATAAATTTTATAAAGTATTTAATAATTATTAATTTGATAAAACAAATTAATTTTAAAAAAAATATATATAATGTCAATAAATTAATATATTTAATTAAATTAAATAACTTGTTTTTATAATTTTATTTTTTTAAAAATAAACACATATATTTATAATTTTATTAAAATAAAAATATATCATATTTAAAATATTTAAAATATTTGAAATTATTTATTGCTAATTTTAAATATATATATTATAATTTATTTATAAAATAATAATTGGGTCGTTAGCTCAGTTGGTAGAGCAGTTGACTTTTAATCAATTGGTCGCAGGTTCAAATCCCGCACGACCCATAATTATTTAATTAAAAATATAAAAATTTGGAGTTAAAATGAAATTTAATATTATAAGAGAAAATTTTTTAAAAAATTTTTATCAATTAAGTTTATTAACAAATATTAACAATATATATATATATAATAATATTTTATTAAAAATAAAAAATAATATTCTATCAATTATAAATGCTAACCAAGATATGGAAATAATATCAAAAATTAAATTATATGAAAAAAATATAAATGGAAATATAACAGTTTCTACAAATAATTTTATAAATATATTTAAAACTTTACCAAAACAATCAAATATATTAGTTGAATTAAAAAAGAATTTATTAATTATAAAATATAAACAAATTAAATTTCGTTTATCAACATTACCAGCTTGTAATTTTCCTAATACAGATAAATGGATAATTAAAAATAAATTGGAATTTACATTAAATCAAAATATATTAAAAAAGCTTATTGAAAATATATATTTTGCTATGTCAAATAATAATTTTGAATATTCTTTAAATGGTGTTTTTTTAGAAATAAAAAAAAATATAGTTCAATGTACTGCTTCAGACGGTTATAGACTATCGATTTCTACTTTTAACATTAATGAAGAATTACCTTTTTGTTCAATAATTATACCAAAAAAAAGTATAATTGAAATTATTAAATTTTTAAAAGATAAAAATATTAAATTAGAAATAGGTAAAAATAATATACGTATGCATAGTAAAAATTTTATATTTACTTCTAAATTAATAAACGGAAATTATCCTAATTATAAAAATTTATTAAAAAACCAAAAAGGTTCAAAATTTGAAATAAATTCTGATAATTTTAAAGAAGCTCTTAAAAGAGTTTCTATTTTAATAAGTGAAAAATTTAATATTATATATTTAACATTAAGTAATAATACATTAAAAATTAAAACTCAAAAACCACCAAAAGAAGTTGCTGAAGAAATTATAAAAATAAATTATAAAGGACCTAAAATAAAAATTGGTATTAATATAAATTATATTTTACCAATATTAAATTTTTTAAAAAAAAAAAATATTAATATACTAATTAAAAATTTAGATAATAGTATACAAATAACTTATATTAATAAAACTATAGAATATTTACATATTATAATGCCTGTAATAATATAAATTTTATTTTTATTTATTTTCAATAATTTTTTTTAATTCATTAGTATCATAAAGATACTTTATAATATCATATCCCCCTATAAATTTTTTATTTATCCATATTTGGGGAAAAGTTAACCAATTTGAATATTTAGGTAATTCTAATTTTATTAATGGGTTTTTTAAAATATTAACATAAGAAAATTTATTACAACATTTAAATAAAATTTGAACAGCTTTTTCTGAAAAACTACAACTAGGATTATTAGGTGTTCCTTTCATATATATTAAAACTAAATTATTATTTATTTGATATTTAATTTTTTCTAATATTGTCATTAATTTCACTAATTAAAATAATAAATATAACTTAAAAATATAAAAAATATTTATATTTATGAAATTATTTTAGTAACTAAACCAGCACCTACGGTTTTACCACCTTCTCTAATTGCAAAACGTAAACCAACATTCATAGCTATTGGATTTATTAAAGTTACTATCATTTTAATATTATCGCCTGGCATAACCATTTCAATATTACTTTTTGTAAATTCAATATTACCTGTTACATCAGTAGTTCTAAAATAAAATTGTGGTTTATAACCTTTAAAAAATGGAGTATGTCTACCCCCTTCATCTTTATTTAATATATAAACTTCTGATTCAAATACAGTATGAGGTTTAATAGATCCTGGTTTAGCTAATACTTGTCCTCTTTCTATATCTTCTCTTTTGATTCCACGTAATAGTACACCAATATTTTCACCAGCTCTACCTTCATCTAATAATTTACGAAACATTTCAACTCCTGTACAAATTGATTTAACTGTTTTTTTAATACCTATTATTTCGATTTCATCACCTATTTTAATAATTCCTTTTTCAACTCTACCTGTAACTACTGTGCCTCTTCCAGAAATAGAAAAAACATCTTCAATAGGTAATAAAAAATCTTCTTCTATTAATCTTTTAGGATTAGGAATATAGGAATCTAAATAATTTGAAAGCTCAATAATTTTATTTGACCATTTATCATCACCTTCTAATGCTTTTAAAGCTGAACCTCTAATTACAGGTGTCGTCTCTCCTGGAAAATTATATTGTGTTAAAAGTTCTCTTACTTCCATTTCTACTAATTCTAAAAGTTCTTCATCTTGAACCATATCACATTTATTTAAAAATACTATAATATATGGAACGCCTACTTGTCTACTTAATAAAATATGTTCTCTAGTTTGAGGCATAGGTCCATCAGTTGCAGCTACTACTAATATTGCTCCATCCATTTGCGCAGCTCCAGTAATCATATTTTTAACATAATCTGCATGACCTGGGCAATCAACATGTGCGTAATGTCGAATTTTAGTATCATATTCAACATGTGAAGTATTAATTGTAATACCTCTTGCTTTTTCTTCAGGTGCATTATCAATTTGATCAAATGCTTTAGCTATACCTCCATATTTTTTAGATAATACTGTTGTAATTGCTGATGTTAAAGTAGTTTTACCATGATCAACATGACCTATGGTTCCAACATTAAGATGTATTTTTTTTCGTTCAAATTTCTCTTTTGACAATTTATATTCCTTTTAATAATTTTAATTTAATTAATTAAAATTATATTATATATTAAAAATAATTATATTTAAAAATTAATTATTAAATTAAATTATTTATATCCTCTTTTCTCAATAATTTTTTTTGATATATTATTAGGAATTAAATCATATTTAATAAATTCCATAAAATAAAATGCTCTTCCTTTAGTTAATGATCTTAAATTAGTTGCATATCCAAACATTTCAGATAAAGGTACTTCAGCATAAATAATTACATTATTTAAAATATTTGATTGTCCTTTTAAAACACCTCTTCTTCTACTTAAATCTCCAATAACATCACCTATATGATCTTTTGGTGTTTCAACTTCAACTTTCATAATTGGTTCAAGTAATACAGGTTTTGATTTCTTAAAACCAGTTTTAAATGCTATAGAAGAAGCTACTTTAAAAGCTATTTCTGAAGAATCAACATCATGATAAGATCCATAATGCAATCTAATTCCAATATTAACAACTGGATATCCAGCTAATGGACCTGATTTTAATTGTTCTAAAATACCTTTTTTAATCGCAGGTATGTATTCATTTGGAATAACACCACCTTTAATATCATTAATAAATTCATATTTATTAGAATATGTAGTTTTATTTAATGGATAAATATCAATAATTACATGACCATATTGTCCTCTTCCTCCAGTTTGTTTAATATATTTAGCCTCAATATTAATACTTTTATTTTTAATAGTTTCACGATAAGCTACTTGGGGTTTTCCAATATTTGCTTCTACATTAAATTCTCTTTTCATTCTATCTATTATAATATCTAAATGTAATTCACCCATTCCAGATATTATTGTTTGATTTGATTCTGAATCTATATGAATACGAAATGATGGATCTTCTTTTGCTAAACGATTTAAAGCCATACTCATTTTTTCCTGATCTATTTTTGTTTTTGGTTCTACAGCTATTGAAATTACTGGTGTTGGAAATTCTATTTTTTCTAAAATTATGAAATTATTAATATCACATAATGTATCACCTGTTGTAACATTTTTTAAACCAATAGCAGCAATTATATCACCAGAAAATACTTTTTTTATTTCTTCTCTTTTATTAGCATGCATTTGTAAAAGACGCCCAAATCTCTCACGTATTAATTTTGTTGAATTAAAAACAGTATCACCAGAATTAATATAACCAGAATATACTCTTAAAAACGTTAAATTACCAACATAAGGGTCATTAATAATTTTAAATACTAAAGCTGAAAACGGTTCATTATCATTAGATAATCTTTTTATTTTTTTTTTATTTTTATCTAAACCATTTATATATTTAATATCCTTAGGTGATGGTAAAAAATCAATTATTGAATCTAATAAAGACTGAACCCCTTTATTTTTAAATGCTGAACCACATGTAATTAAAATAATTTCATTATTTAAAACACGTTTTCTTAGAGATTTTTTAATTTCATCTTCATTTATTATATTACCATCTAAATATTTTTGTGTTAATTGTTCAGATATTTCAACAGCATATTCTATTAATTTTTTATTCCATTTTTTAGATATTTTTTTCATATTATCTGGAATATTTTCATATTTAAATGTAGTACCTAAATCAATATTATTCCATATGACAGCTTTCATTTTTATTAAATCAATAACTCCAATAAATTTTTCTTCTTTTCCTATAGGTATTTGTAATAATACAGGTTCTATACATAAACGTTTTTTAATTTGTTTAACAACTTTAAAAAAATCAGCTCCAATTCTATCCATTTTATTGATAAAAGCGATACGAGGTACTTTATATTTATTAGCTTGTTTCCATACAGTTTCTGATTGTGGTTGTACACCACCTACTGAACAATATACCATTATTACTCCGTCTAAAATACGCATAGAACGCTCTACTTCAACAGTAAAATCAACGTGACCAGGAGTATCTATTATATTAATTTTATGTGGTTTAAATTGTTTAGCCATTCCTGACCAAAATGTAGTAGTAGAAGCAGCTGTTATTGTAATACCTCTTTCTTGTTCTTGTATCATCCAATCCATAGTTGCTGTTCCATCATGTACTTCACCTATTTTATGATTAACTCCAGTATAAAATAAAATTCGTTCAGTAGTAGTAGTTTTACCTGCATCTATATGCGCACTAATTCCAATATTTCTATAATATTCAATAGGTGTTTTTCTAACCATTTTGTTCCTTTAATTTAACAAATTTTAAAAATATTACCATTTAAAATGAGAAAAAGCTTTATTTGAATCAGCCATTTTATGAATATTTTCTTTTTTTTTAAATGCTAAACCTTTATTATTTGATGCATCAAATAATTCATTTGATAACTTTAATGACATAGTTTTATTTTTTCGTTTATAAGCTGCTTCAATAATCCACCTCATAGCTAATGTATTTTTTCGTTTTAAATTTACTTCAATGGGTACTTGATAAGTAGCTCCACCAATACGTCTAGATTTAACTTCAACTACTGGACCTATATTACGAACAGCTTTTTTAAAAACATTTAATGAAAATTCTTTAGTTAAATTTATTAAATTATTTAAGGCATTATATACAATAAATTGTGCAACTGTTTTTTTTCCATTTTTCATAATTATATTAATAAATTTAGTTAATAATTTAGATTTAAATAGAGGATCTGGTAAAATTTTACGTTTTATAATATTTTTTCTACGTGACATATAACTCCAATAATTTTATAAATAAAAAATTAATTTATTTTTTTTTAACACCATATTTGGAACGTGATTTTTTTCTATTTTTAACACCTGCACAATCTAATGAACCTCTAATAGTATGATATCTAACACCAGGTAAATCTTTAACTCTACCGCCTCTAATTAATACAACTGAATGTTCTTGTAAATTATGTCCTTCACCACCTATATATGATGTTACTTCAAAACCATTTGTTAAACGAACTCTGCAAACTTTTCGTAAAGCTGAATTAGGTTTTTTAGGAGTAGTAGTATAAACTTTAGTACATACACCTCTTTTTTGCGGACAATTTTCTAAAGCAGGAACGTTATTTTTATTAATTTTATAAAATCTTTTTTTTTTTATTAATTGATTAATAGTAATCATAATAAACCTTTAATAATATATTTAAACAAAATTATTTTAAAAAAAAATAAACAATTTAAAAAAAATTGTCAAGTTTTAATTTTATTTTAAAATTTATTTATATATAAATTAAAAAAAAATAAAAATATTTAATTTTTATTTATAAATATAATTTAAAATATTTATAATTTTTAAAAAAAGGATAGTAATGTCTAAAATTAAAAAAATAATAGCACGAGAAATTTTAGATTCTAGAGGT
Source organism: Candidatus Psyllophila symbiotica (assembly GCA_030849345.1). GTDB lineage: Bacteria > Pseudomonadota > Gammaproteobacteria > Enterobacterales > Enterobacteriaceae_A. The sequence continues at coordinate 182,459 of CP102983.1, forward strand.
TTTCCAACAGTAGAAACAGAAGTGCATTTAAAAAGTGGTTATGTAGGTATAGCTTCAGTACCTTCTGGTGCATCTACTGGTTCTTATGAATCATTAGAATTAAGAGATAAAGATAAATCAAGATTTTTAGGTAAAGGTGTATTAAAAGCAGTAAATATAATTAATAATATTATTTCAAAATTATTAATTGGAAAAAATTCTATAAATCAAAAAAAAATTGATAATTTAATGATAAAAGCAGATGGAACAAAAAATAAATCAAATTTTGGTGCTAATTCAATATTAAGTGTGTCTTTAGCTAATGTTAAAGCAGCTTCGTATTATAAAAGAATGCCACTATATGAACATATAGCTGAATTAAATAATACAAACAAAAAATTTACAATGCCTTTACCTATGATTAATATAATAAATGGAGGTAAACATGCAAATAATAATATAGATATTCAAGAATTTATGATACAACCTATAAATGCTAAAAATTTCAAAAATTCTATAGAAATTAGTGCTAAAATATTTCATAATTTAGGTAAAATTTTAAAATACAAAAAAATGATAACTTCAGTTGGAGATGAAGGTGGGTATGCGCCTAATTTAAATTCAAATGATGAAGCTTTTAATTTAATTTTAAAAGCTATAAAAATTTCAGGATATAAATTAGGTAAAGATATTACTTTAGCTATTGATTGTGCAGCATCTGAATTATATAATAATGGTAATTACATTATTAAAAAAAACAATATTGTTAAAAAATTTACATCAAAAAATTTTAGTAAATTTTTAAAAAAATTAACAAAAAAATATTCAATATTATCAATTGAAGACGGTTTAAATGAAAATGATTGGGAAGGTTTTAAATATTTAACAAAAATTTTAGGAAATAAAATACAAATTGTAGGTGATGATTTATTTGTTACTAATTATAAATTATTAAAAAAGGGTATTATTAATAATGTAGCTAATTCTATTTTAATAAAATATAATCAAATTGGTACTTTAACTGAAACTTTAAAAACAATTAAAATTGCAAAAAAATTTGGTTATACAACTATTATATCACATCGTTCAGGTGAAACTGAAGATACAACTATTTGCGATTTAGCTGTAGGTACATCAGCTGGTCAAATTAAAACTGGCTCTATTAATAGAACTGATAGAATTGCTAAATATAATAGATTAATTAGAATTGAAGAAATATTAAAAAAAAAAGCATTATTCAAAGGTATAAAAGAAATAAAAAATCAAAAAAAATTATAAATAAATATAAAATTATTATTTAAAAAAAATTTTTAAAATTTTAGAACATTTATTAGTTAAAATACCTGAAATTATTTTAATTTTATTTTTAATATATATATTATTATAAATATTTTTTAAAAAATTAATAGATCCAATTTTATTACAAGATGCTCCATAAACTAAATTTTTAATTTTACTATTATATATAGCACCAATACACATTAAACATGGTTCTAATGTAACATACATTGTTATATTTAATAAATTTTTTTTTAAAAATTTTCCACTTTTTCTTAAAACGATAATTTCAGCATGAGCAGTTGGATCATTTTTATTAATAGTTTGATTATAAGATTTATTAATAATTTTATTTTTAAATACAAGTATAGATGCAACTGGTATTTCTTTATTTTTAAAAGCATTAATTGATAGTTTATAAACTTTATTCATCCAATATAAATGATTGTATTTCAAAATTTTTTTTCTTTTTAATATTTTATAATTAAATTTTAAATTGATAATTTATATTTTAGTTATTTAATCTTAAATATAATCTAATTAAAATATTTCCAATTACTTTAATTTTTTTAATATACCAATTTTTAGGTAATTTAATTATATAATTTTTTTCAGATTCTATATAAATTATTGTTTTTTTTGATAAATATTTATTTTTTTCTAATAAACTAATTGTTTTATTTAATAAATTTTTGTAAAATGGTGGATCTAAAAAAATTATATCAAAACGTATATTTCTTTTTTTTTGAAGCCATTTAATTGCACTTATATTAATAATATATTTATTATATTTAAATAACATTAAATTTTTTTTTAATTTTTTAAATAATTTTAAATTATTTTCTATAAAAAATACAAATTTTGAATATCTAGATAAAGCTTCAATACCTAAAGAACCACTACCAGCAAAACAATCTAAACATTTTGAATTTTTTAAAATAGGGTTTATCCAATTAAATAATATTTTTTTAATAATATGAATTGTTGGACGTAAATTATAATTATTATAAACATATAATTTATAATTTTTCCATTTACCTCCAATAATATTAATTTTTTTCATGTGTTAAAAAATAATAATTTATTTGTTATTATATTCAATATTTTCAAAAAGTTTTTTTGAAAAAATTATTTTTTCATTTTGTTTTTTGTTAATTAAAATATTATTTTTATTTATATTAAAAGTATTTAACATAAATATTTTATTTTTATTAGTAATAATAATAATATATTCATTACTATTATTATTATACATAATAGAAATTATTTTATCTTTTTTTTTTAAAATATTTAATTTATTATTTATTTTTTTTTGTTTATAATATATACTTATATCTTGTTTAATATAATTATAATTTGTTATAATTAATATATTATTTTTTTTTTTTTTTATTATAACAGAAATTAATTTTTCTGTTTTTTTTAAAAATATTATTTTTAAATTTTTATTTTTTTTAATTTCTTTTATAAATATATTTAATATTTTACCATATGATGAAAATAAAATAATTTCATTATTTAAATTAACAGTATTAAAATTAATTACTTCATCATTTTTATTTAAATTAATTAATTTTATATATTTAAAATTAATATTTAAAATTTTATTTAATTTTATTTTTTTTAATATTCCATTTTTAGTTATAATAATTAAATAATTATAATTTTTAATATCTTTTATAGATAAAATAGTATTTATGTATTCATTTTTTTTTATTTTTAAAATCTCATTAATATTATAATTATTTTTTATAAAATTATAATTTATTAAATCTTTAACTAAAATTAAATAACAAAATCCTAAATTAGAAAATAATAAAATTTTTTCATAAATATTTGTAAATACAAAACAACGTACTAAATCATTATATTTTTTTTTTTTAATAACATTTAAATTTATTTTAATACAATTAATATAACCTTTATAAGAAATATAAATTAATATATTTTTATTTAAAATAATTTTACTATTCTTTAAATCAAAATTATTATACTTAATTTGTGTACGTCTACAATCACCAAATTTTTTTTTAATATATATTAATTCTTCAGTAATAATATTTATTAAATATTTTTTTTTTTTTAAAATCATTAATAAATTAGTACTTTTATAAATTAAATTTTTATATTCATCAATTAAATTATTATATTCTATTTTTATTAATTTATGTAAACGTAAGTTTAAAATAGAATTTATTTGTTTTTTAGAAAAAAAATAACTTTGTTTAATAATATTTTTATTATTATAATTTATTAAGTTTATTTTTGAATATTTTATTAAAACAAAAATTTTATCAAATTTCCAAAAATTATGCTTTAACAATATTTCTGCTTGTTTTAATGTTTGTGTTTTTTTTAATATTTTAATTATTTTTTTAATATTTATTAAAGCAATAATTAAACCTTCTAAAATATGTATTCTTTTTTTAATTTTATTTAATAAAAATTTTGTTCTTCTTATTACAATTTCTTTACGATGATTTAAAAAAGCTTCTAAAATATTTTTAATATTTAATAATTTAGGTTGTCCTTTATATAAAGCTACCATATTTATATTAAATGAAATTTCTAATTTTGTTAATTTATATAATTTTTTAATAATTAATTTAGGTATAGTTTTTTTTTTAAGTTCAATAACTATTCTCATACCTTTTTTATTTGATTCATCTTTTATTTTATTAATACCTTTTATAAAATTTTTATTTATTAATATTGCTATTTTTTTAATTAAATATGATTTATTTACTTGATATGGAATTTCTTTTATTATAATATTTTTTCTTTGATTTATTAAATTTTTTTCAATTTTAATTTTTGCTCTAATTAAAATTTTTCCTTTACCAGTTTTATAAGATTTTTTAATTTCTTTAACTCCATATATTATAGCTGAAGTTGGAAAATCAGGCCCTGGTATATATTTCATTAATTTTTTAATAGTTATATTTTTATTATAAATATAAATTAAACAAGCTTGTATAACTTCAGATAAATTATGCGGCGGAATATTAGTAGTCATACCAACAGCAATACCAGAAGAGCCATTAATTAATAAATTAGGTATTTTTGAAGGTAAAATAATAGGAATATAACTAGTATTATCATAATTTGATATAAATTCAACTGTATTTTTATCTAAATCAGATAATAATTCATAAGCAATTTTTGACATTCTAATTTCTGTATATCTCATAGCAGCAGCATTATCACCATCAATAGATCCAAAATTACCTTGACCATCAATTAAAGTATATCTTAATGTAAAATTTTGAGACATTCTAACAATTGAATCATATACAGCTTTATCACCATGTGGATGATATTTACCAATTACATCACCAACTATTCTAGCAGATTTTTTGTATAATTTATTCCAATTATTATTCATTTTATACATCGCATATAAAATTCTACGATGAACTGGTTTTAATCCATCTCTAATATCTGGTAATGCACGACCTATAATAACTGACATAGCATAATCAATATATGATTTTTTAAGTTCTTTTTCAATAGTAATTTTTTTTTTTTGAATATTAATCATAAATTCCTTTTAAAAGTTTATATTGTAAAATATTTTTTTTTATAATATTAAATAAAATTATATTTTAAATAAAATTTTTATATTAAGCCGGCTTAGCTCAGTAGGTAGAGCAACTGATTTGTAATCAGTGGGTCACCAGTTCAATTCCGGTAGCCGGCATAATTATAAATTAGGTGGAATTCCCGAGTGGTTAAAGGGAGCAGACTGTAAATCTGTCGTCTTAGACTTCGTAGGTTCGAATCCTACTTCCACCATTTATTTAAATATTAATTTAAAATAATAATGCGGGTATAGTATAAAGGTATTACATTAGCCTTCCAAGCTAATTATATGGGTTCAATTCCCATTACCCGCTATTTTTTTTTATTTTTAAAATATAATAATTTATTAAAAATATTTTATAAAATTTAAAATATAAATTAAAATATTTTAAATTTAATTATTAAAAAATAATTTATATTATTTAAAAAGAAATTATGAAAAATATTAATTTTATTAATAAAATTAATTTAACATTAAATAAAAAAAAAAATACGATATTATTAATAATACTATGTTTAAATATATTATTTTTAAATAAATTTAATAGTATTAAAAATATTTTATTAAATTTAATTATTATATATTTAAATTTTATAATAATTATAAAAAAAATAAATAAAAAAACAATAAGTACAATTATAAATGAAATATATTTTGAAATTAATAAAATTTTTTGGATATCATATATAGAAACTTTTAAAAATACTTTTATTATAACTATAATAATAATTTTACTTTCTTTATTTTTATATTTTTTTGATAATATTATATTTTATTTTATAAATTCTATAATTAATATATAAAATTAAAATTAAGGAATAATTTTATGGTAAAAAAAATAAATTCTTTTTTAAAACTACAAATTTTAGCTAGAATGGCAAATCCTACACCTCCTGTCGGTCCAGCATTAGGACAAAAAGGAATAAATATTATGGATTTTTGTAAAAAATTTAATAATATTACTAATAAATTTGAAAAAGGTACTCCAATTCCTGTTATTATTACAATTTATTCAGATAAATCTTATAAATTTATTATTAAAACACCACCTACTGCTTTTTTATTAAAAAAAAGTGTAGGAATAAAACTAGGATCTAAAAAACCCAATAAAGATATAATTGGTAATATTACTTATTCAGAAATTAAAAAAATAGCAAAAATTAAATCAATAGATATGACTGGGTCTAACATAAATTCTGTAATTAAATCAATTATAGGAACAGCTATATCTATAGGTTTAATTGTTAAAGGATAATATAAATGCAAAATAAAAGAATGTATTTTATTAAAAAAAAAATAAATTTAAATAAAAAATATAATATTCAAGATGCAATTAATATTCTTAAAAAAACTAGTATTACTAAATTTATTGAAAGTTTAGATGTATCAATTAATCTAAATATAAATAATAAAAAGAAAAAACAAAATATATCTGGTAGTGTATTTTTACCTTATGGTAAAGGAAATGTAACAAAAATTGTAGTTTTTGCAGAAGGTTTGCAAGCTAAACAAGCTAAAAAAGCTAAAGCTGATTATATAGGAATGAGAGATATAGCTGAAAAAATTATTCAAAAAAAAATAGATTTTGATATAATAATATCATCAAAAGAAACATTACCATTAGTTAATAAATTAAATAAACTAATTGAACCAAAAGGATTAATGCCAAATTTAAAATTTGGTACTTTAACTAATAATATATATAATACAGTCAAAAATTTTAAATTTGGGCAAATTATTTATAAAAATGATAAAAATGGAATTATACATTCCACTATAGGTAAAATAAATTTTAATACATTTTATTTAAAAGAAAATTTAAAAACATTATTATTTAAATTAAAAAAAGATAAACCTAAAGAAATAAAAGGAATTTATATTAAAAAAATAACTTTATCTACTACAATGGGTGTAGGTTTAATTATTAAACATAATTTAAATTATTAAATAAAATTTAAATATTTATTATAAAAATATGAAAAAGAAATTTTGTTTTTATTTTAAAAAAATAAAAAATAGTTTAAATGAACAAATATATCCAGGAAAATTAGGTAATGAAATATTTAAAAAAATATCAAAAAAAGCATGGTTAAAATGGCTTAAAATTCAAACAATTTTAATTAATGAAAATAATTTAAATATGTCAAATATTAAAGATATTAAAAAAATTGAAAATAAAATGTTTCAGTTTTTATTTAAAACATAAACGTTAATATTATTAATTATTAAATATTACCTCCTTATAATATTATAAGGAGGGGTATTTTAAAATTAATATATTTTATTCATCTAAAAAACTACTTAAAATATCAGAACGACTTGGATGTCTTAATTTTTTTAAAGCCTTAGCTTCAATTTGTCTAATACGTTCACGTGTTACATCAAATTTTTTTCCAACTTCTTCAAGTGTGTAATCAGATTTCATATTAATACCAAATCTCATACGTAATACTTTAGATTCTCTTGCTGTTAAACCAGATAATATTTTATTTGTAGTTTTTTTTAAATTATTAGATGCAGCTTTTTTAAATGGTGAAATTGTTTTATAATCTTTAATAAAATTATTAATATTTATATGATTTTCATTTATTGGTGTATCTAAAGATATAGGTTCTTTAGCAATTTTTAAAATTTTAATTATTTTTTTTTCTGAAATTGATATACGTAAAGCTAATTCTTTAGGAGTAGGTTTAATACCAGTTTTTTTAAATATTTTTTTTTTAATTTTTTTAATTTTACTTATAGTTTCAATCATATGTATTGGAATACGAATAGTTCTAGCTTGTTCAACTATAGCTTTTGATATTGTTTGTCTAATCCACCATGTTGCGTATGTTGAAAATTTATATCCTCTTCTATATTCAAATTTATCTACTGCTTTTATTAAACCTATATTACCTTCTTGAATTAAATCTAAAAATTGTAAACCATTATTATTATATTTTTTAGCTATCGAAATAACTAAACGTAAATTTGATTTAATTATTTCTTGCTTAGCACTTTTTGTTTTATATCTACCTTGTTTAATTTTTAAATTAATAAATTTTATTTTTTTTATTTTAATACCTATATTTTTTTCAATATTATATATTTTTATAATACTATTTAATATATTTTTATTTTCTTTTAATAATGCTTTTGACCAAAATATATTTTTATTAATTTCATTTTGTATCCAACTACTATCTGATTCAGAATCTTTAAATAAATAATAAAATAAAAAAAATGGAATTTTACATTTATAAATACATTTTTTAATAATATTTTTTTCTTCTTTTTTAATATTTTTATTTTTTAAATTAATTTTATATATAATGTTATTAATTATTTGAGGAATTAATTTAATTTTTTGAAAATTTTTAGTTAAATTATATTCTTCTTTAATACTATATATTAATTTTTTTTTATTATTTATAATATAAAAACGGTTTTTTTCATAAATAATTTTTAAATTATTAAATATTTTATTTGATAAATTAAAATTAATTTCTTGATCTAAATCTAATATTTTGTAAGAGTTTTTTTGAGATTTTTTTTTAATTTTATTATTATTTTTAATTATTTTTTTTTTATTATTTTTTTTTTTATTTTTTTTCTTAATTTTATTATTATTTTTAATTATTTTTTTTTTATTATTTTTTTTTTTATTTTTTTTCTTAATTTTATTATTATTTTTAATTATTTTTTTTTATTATTTTTTTTTTATTTTTTTTTTAATTTTATTATTATTTTTAATTATTTTTTTTTATTATTTTTTTTTTATTTTTTTTTTTAATTTTATTATTATTTTTAATTATTTTTTTTTATTATTTTTTTTTTATTTTTTTTCTTAATTTTATTATTATTTTTAATTATTTTTTTTTTATTATTTTTTTTTTTATTTTTTTTCTTAATTTCAATATTTTTAATATATTTTTTTTTCTTTTTTCTTTTTTTATTTCTTCTTCTTTTTTGTATTAAATTAATATAAATATTTTTTTTTTTATTTATTTTTTTTTCTATAAAACCAATAATAAAATCAGATAAATTTATATTGCCATTTTTAATATTATTAAATATTTCTAATATATAATAAATAAGTTTTGGATGTTTGCTTAAATAAATTAATACTTGATCAATACCTTCTTCTATTTGTCTAAAAAAATCAATTTCTTTTTCTCTAGTTAATAAATTAACATTCCCCATTTCTTTTACATATAAACGCATTGAATCATAACTTTGATCTCTTTTTTCTTTTATATTATAAAAAATATTATTAAATATATTTTTTTTATAAATTTTATTTATTTTTTTTTTTTTATTTTTAATATTATTAATTATATTACTTAATTTAGGTATTGTATTTATTATTTTTATATTTGTATTATTTATTATATTTATAATATTTTTAATTTTTACTGATTTAATTAATTTTATAATTAATAAATTACTTATTTCATTATGTGTTAAATAACCTCTTATTTTGCCATTATTTATAAGTATTTGTATTTGCGATAATTGATTTTTATTTATTCGCATTTTAAAATAATTTAATAAATTAATAAATTAAATAAATTTAAAATTATTATAAATTATTTTATTTAAATTTAAAATTAATATTTTTAAATATTACAATCTTTTAATATAATATTATTTAATAAATTTATTTCTTTTTTTTGTTCTAATTTTAAATTTTCATTATTAATTATCATTTTACTTATTTTTTTTTTAATAATTAAATTTAAAAAATTAATAATATTAATTAAAAAATTTTTTTCAATTAATTTATCATCAGTTAGTAAAATATTTTGTTTTGATAAAATTTTAACTATTTTATTAAATTTTTTATCACGATAAAATTCTAATAATTGCCCTGTACTTACGTTAGAATTTGTATTAATAATATTTAATAATTCTATAAATAAATTTAAACCAGGAATTTTTTTTTTAATTTTTTTTAATTTTTCAATTGAAGGTATAAATTTATATAATCTTGGATTTTGTAATAATAAAGAAATTATATTTCTCATATTAGTTTTTTTAATTTTTTTTCTTTCTTTTTTCTTTGTATTAATTTTTACCCAATATTGTAACTGTGTATCATCTAATAAACCTAATTTAATACTTAATATTTTTCTTAAATTAATTTTAAGAAAATAACCTTGAATTTTTGAAATTAAATTAATAGCGTTTATACTAAATTTAATTTTATCATATATATTATTTAAATCTAAATTTGATGATATTTTTTTAAATAAAAAATCTGAAAAAGATATCGCATTATTTATTCTTTTATAAAATTTTTCTTTACCTTCTTTTTTAATTAATGTATCAGGATCTTTATTATTAGGTAAAAAAATAAATTTAATTTGTTTATTATCATTTATATAAGGAATACATTTTTTCAATGAATACCATGATGCTTTATTTCCAGCTAAATCTCCATCATAACAAAATATAATAACTTTTGTTATATTAAATAATATTTTAATTTGATAAGTTTTTATAAATGTACCTAACAAAGCTACAACATAATCAATTTTATTTTGTTTTAACATTATATAATCAAAATAACCTTCAACAATTATAATAAATTTTATATTATTTTTATTAATTAATTTATATAAACCATATAAATTTTTACTTTTATGAAATATTTCTGTTTCTGGTGTATTTAAATATTTTGGAATATTATTATTTATAGTACGTCCTCCAAAACCAATTATTTTTTTATTTTTATTTTTAATAGGAAACATAATTCTATAACGAAAACGTTCATAAATTTTTTTTTTTTTAATAATAATTATACCTATTTTTTCTAATAATTCAATATTTTTTTTATTATTATTAAAATTATTTAATATATTATTATTTTCATACAAAGAAAAACCTAAAGAAAATTTTTTAATTGTATTTTCTGTTAAACCACGGTTTTTTAAATAATGTATTACATTTTTTCCTTTTTTACTCCATAAATTTTTTTGATATAAAATATTTATTTTTTCCATTAATTTATATAATTCTTCTTTTTCATTTATTATATTTTTATTTTCAATAAATTTATTTTCATAAACTATATTTATACCATTAATTATTGATAATTCTTTAATACTTTCAATAAATGTAAGTTTTTCATATTTCATTAAAAAATCAATTGCATTGCCATAATTATTACATCCAAAACAATAATAATATTGTTTATCATTATTTATAGTAAATGAAGGTGTTTTTTCATTATGAAAAGGACATAATGTAACATAATATTTTCCTTTTTTAATAACATTTATTCTTTTATTAATTAAATCAATTAAATTAGTTATATGAATTAGTTTTTTTATAAAATTTTTCGAAATTTTTTTCATAAATTTTTATTTATTAAATTAATAAAATTTTTTTTTAATAATATTTGTTGACATTTTTTTTTTAATATATCTTTTAATTGCTGTAATTTTTGATTTTTTTTTTTTAATAGATGGTTTTTCATAAAATTCTCTTTTTTTTAATTCTTTTAAAATACCATTTTTTTCACATACTCTTTTAAAACGTCTTAAAGAAATTTCAAATGATTCATTTTCTTTAATTTTAATTTTAGGCAATTTTATATCCTTAATATAATTTTTTACTCCTCCGACTGGACTTGAACCAGTGACATGCGGATTAACAGTCCGCTGTTCTACCAACTGAACTACAGAGGAATTTTAGTAAACAATTTAATTATAATAATTATTTTAAAAATGTCAACTTTTTTTTTAAAATAAAATAATATTATTTTTTATTTTAAAATTCATTATTAATTAAAAATTTACTATATTTATATAAATAAATATTTTATATATATTATATTATTAATTAATAAAAAAAATATCAAGGAATTAAATGATATATAAAATTTTAGAAAAAATATATAATTTTAATTTTATAAATAAATTAGAAAGTTTTAATTTATTTAGTAAAATTTATGATTATAAATTAAATAAAAAACAAATTACAGCTTTTATTATTAGTCTTAAAATAAGAGGTTATTATATTGAAGAAATAATTGGTGCTGTAAATTTATTAAGTATTAAATCTAAAAAAAAAATAAAACCTAATTTTAAATTTTGTGATATTGTTGGTATGGGCGGTGATAATATTAATAGTATTAATATATCAACAGCAAGTGCTTTTATTGCTTCAATTTATGGTGTTAAAATTTTAAAACATGGCAATTATAATATTTCTAGTAATTTTGGAGCATTTAATATAATATCTAAATTTAATATAAATTTAAATTTAAATTTTTTAAAAATAATTAATTTTTTAAATAATTTTAATATATATTTTTTAAATGCTTCTAAATATAACAATATTTTTAATAATGTTTTATCAATAAGAAAAAAAATTAAAAACAGTACTATATTTAATATTATAGGACCTTTAATTAATCCTTTTAAACCTCCAATAATTTTAATTGGTTCAAATAGTATTAATTTAATAATAATTATTATTAAAATATTAAAAATTTTAAAATACAAAAACGCAGCTGTAATTTATGGAGGAGGCATGGATGAAGTTTCAATACATTCTAATACATATATATCTGAATTAAATAAAGAAAAAATTAAAACTTATCAATTAATACCTAAAATATTTGGATTTAAGAAATATCCATTAAATAAAATTTTAAATTATAATAATAATAAAGATATATTTTTAAATATTTTAATGGGTAAAGGAACAAATGCACAAAATAAAATTATATCTATGAATGTTAGTTTATTATTAAAATTATTAGGTCAAAATAATTTAATTAAAAATAATAAAATAATATTAAAAATTATTAAAAGTGGTTATATTTTAAATAAAATCAAAAAAATTTTTAAATAAAAGAGAAATATTTTGATAATACTTAATAAAATTATTTTTAATAAATTAAAATGGATTAAATATTTTAAAAGAAAAAAACCAATTAATTCTTTTAAATTTAATATTAAAAAAAGTAATCGTAATTTTTATAAATCTTTAAAATGTAATAAAACTGTTTTTATTTTAGAATGTAAAAAAGCATCACCTTCTAAAGGTATAATTAATAAAAAATTTAATATTAGTAAAATTATTTATATATATAAAAAATATGCAAATGCAATTTCTATATTAACTGATGAAAAATATTTTAAAGGAAATTTTAAGTTTTTAAAAATAGCAAGTAAAAATACTAATTTACCTATTTTATGTAAAGATTTTATTATAGATGAATATCAAATTTATTTAGCTAGATTTTATAAAGCTAATGCAATTTTATTAATGTTATCAATATTAAGTAACAAAAAATATAAAAAACTAAAATTAATTGCTGAAAATTTAAATATGTGTATTTTAACTGAAGTTTTAACAAAAAATGATTTAAAAAGAGCTATTAAATTAAATGCAAAAATTATAGGCATTAATAATAGAAATTTAAATGATTTAAGTATTAATTTAAAACGAACTTTTAATTTATCTACTAAAATACCTAAAAATATCATTATTATATGTGAATCTGGAATTGAAAATAATATTCAAATTAGAAAAATTAATAAATATGTTCATGGATTTTTAATTGGTAGTTCATTAATGTCTAAAAAAAATTTAACTAATTCAATATATAAAATATTATTAGGAGAAAATAAAATATGTGGTTTAACTAGTAAAACAGATATTAAATTAATTTATAAAAATGGAATAATTTATGGTGGTTTAATTTTTATTAATAATTCACTTAGAAAAATAAATATTAAAAAAGCATATAACATAATTTTAAATGTAGATTTAAAATATATTGGAATTTTTAATAATGAAAATATTAAAAATATAATTAAAATATGTAAATATTTAAAATTATATGCTATTCAATTACATGGTAATGAAAATCAAAATTATATAAATATATTAAAAAAATTATTACCTTTTAAAATACAAATATGGAAAGCTAAAAGTATTGAAAAAAAACTATATGTTCAAAAATTTAAATTTATTAAAAAATATATTTATGATAATAAAAATGGTGGAACTGGTGAAAATTTTAATTGGAATTTAATTAAAAAAGTAAACAATTTAAATAATATTATTTTAGCAGGAGGTATAAATATTAAAAATTGTAATAAAGCTATAAATTTAGGTTGTATTGGATTAGATTTTAATTCAGGAATTGAAATTAAACCTGGTAAAAAAAATAAAATTATTTTAAAGTCTCTTTTTAATATTTTAAGAAATTATTAATTTAAATAATTGTATTAATTAATTAATATAATAATTTAAATAAATTGAAAAATAATTATGAAAAATCTATTAAATCCTTATTTTGGTAATTTTGGTGGTCAATATGTTCCTCAAATTCTTATACCTCCTTTAAAAGAATTAGAAAAATTTTTTTATAATTCATTAAATGATAAAATTTTTAAATTTGATTTTTTAAATTTACTTAAAAATTATGCTGGAAGACCAACACCTTTAACTTTATGTAAAAATATAACAAAAAAAACAAAAACTAAATTATATTTAAAACGTGAAGATTTACTACATGGTGGTGCACATAAAACTAATCAAGTTTTAGGACAAGCATTATTAGCAAAAAAAATGGGTAAAACCGAAATTATAGCAGAAACTGGTGCAGGTCAACATGGTGTAGCGTCTGCTTTTGCAAGTTCTTTATTAGGTTTAAAATGTAGAATTTATATGGGAGAAAAAGATGTAAATCGTCAATTACCCAATGTTTTTAGAATGCGTTTAATGGGAGCTAAAGTTATACCTGTTAAAACAGGTTCATCTACACTTAAAGATGCATGCAATGAAGCTTTAAGAGATTGGTCAAATAATTATAAAAATTCACATTATATGTTAGGTACTGTTGCAGGACCTCACCCTTATCCTACTATTGTCCGTGAATTTCAAAAAATAATAGGTGAAGAAACAAAAAAACAAATTATTAAAATTGAAAAAAAATTACCCAATATAATTTTAGCATGTGTAGGTGGTGGTTCAAATGCTATAGGAATATTTAATAGTTTTATTAATGAAAAAAAAGTTAAATTAATTGGTATAGAACCTGCAGGATTAAGTTTGATTTCTAATAAACATAGCGCCCCTATAAATTGTGGTAATTTAGGAATATATTTTGGCATGAAATCTTTAATTATTCAAACAAATGATGGTCAAATAAAAGAATCTTATTCTATTTCAGCAGGATTAGATTTTCCATCTGTAGGACCAGAACATTCTTTTTTAAATAATATAGATAGAGTTAAATATACTACAATTACAGATAATGAAGCTTTAGAAGCTTTTACTCTTTTATCTCATTATGAAGGAATTATTCCTGCATTAGAATCTTCACATGCTTTAGCATATGCAATTAAAATAATATATAAATACCCTAAAAAAAAACAAATTATAGTAGTTAATTTATCTGGTAGAGGTGATAAAGATATATTTACAGTTTATGATATTTTAGAAAAAAAAGGAATTTAAATGAATCGTTATAAAATATTATTTTCAAATTTAAAAAAAAAAAAAAAAATTGCTTTTATTCCATTTTTAATATTAGGTGATCCTAATATTAATTTATCAATTAAACTTATAGATTTTTTAATTTCAAAAGGTGTTAATGCATTAGAATTAGGAATTCCATTTTCTGATCCATTAGCAGATGGAATAATTATTCAAAAATCAGTTTTGAGAGCTTTTAAATCAAGTATTACATTAAAAAAATGTTTTAAAATTATTTCAATTATAAGAAAAAAATATAATAATATACCTATAGGCATTTTAACTTATTCAAATTTAGTATTTCATAAAAGTATTAATAATTTTTATAATAATTGTAAAATATCTGGTGTTGATTCAATTCTTATTGCAGATTTGCCTTTAGAAGAATCTAAATTATTTATTAAATATTCTTATATTTATAATATAAAACAAATTTTTATTTGTCCACCAAATTCTGATAATAATTTATTAAAACAAATTTCATTAAAAAGTAAAGGTTATATTTATTTATTATCACGTTCTGGAGTAACAGGAACTGATTTTAAAAATAAAAAACCTGATATAAATATTATTAATAAATTAATAAAATACAATTCTTCTCCTATTATTCAAGGTTTTGGTATATTCAAACCTTCTCAAATAATTGATGCTATTAAAATGAAAATTTCAGGAATAATATCAGGTTCAGCTATTATTAAAATTATAGATCAAAACCAACAAAATTTATTTTTAATGTTTGAAAAATTAAATAAATTTATTAAAATTATGAAAAAAGTAACTAAATATAATTAATATAAATATTATATTTTAAATTTTAAACCTACTTTTTTAATAATTTTAAATAAATTTTTTTTTGCTATTTTTTTTGCTTTAATTTTTCCATAATTTAAAATATCTTTTAAAAAAGATTTTTTTTTTCTAATATTATAATAATTTTCTTGTATTTTTTCTAAAAAAATAGTTATAATATTAGAAGCTTCATTTTTAAAATCACTGTAAATTTTATTATTAAAATGATTTTTAAATTTATTTATTTTTTTTCCTGTTAAACCTGATAAAATATTTAATATATTTAACAAACCTAAATTATTATTATATTTAATTTTATATTTTTTTTTTGAATCAGTTTTAATTAATTTTATTTTTTTAAAAACATCTTTTTTTTTTTCTAATAAATAAATAATATTATTTAAGTTTTTATCAGATTTTGACATTTTTTTATTTGTTTCTTGTAAAGACATAATACGGTTTCCATTTTTTAATATACATGGTTTAGGTATATTAAATGTATTGCCATAAATGTTATTAAATTTATTAGCAATATTTCTACATAATTCAATATGTTGTTTTTGATCTAAACCTACTGGAACATATGAAGTATTATATAATAAAATATCAGATGCCATTAATATAGGATAAAATAATATACCAGTATTAATATTTTTTGAATTGTTAATAATTTTTTTTTTAAATTGTATCATACGATTTAATTCTCCATAATTAGTATAACAATTTAATATCCAACTTAATTGAGTGTGTTCATATATATGTGATTGTATAAATATAATACTTTTATTAGGATTAATCCCACAAGCTAAATATAATGATAATGTATCTAAAATATTATTATTTAAATCAAAATTGTTTTTATATGTAGTAATTGAATGTAAATCTGCTATACTAAAAATACAATTATATTTATTTTGCATTTTAACCCATTGTTTTATTACTCCAATATAATTTCCTATTGTTAATTTACCAGATGGTTGAATACCACTAAAAACAATTTTTTTTTTCATATTATTAACTTTAAAAAAATTATTTATAAAATTATATATTTTAATTTAAATTTTAAATTAAATTATTATATTATTATTATAAAAATTTATTATTTTATAAAATTATAATATAAAAAATCAATATGTATAATTTTTAATTTAAATTGATGCCATTGAATATTTTGAATTTTAACTTTAATTTTTTTTTTATTAATATTTAAAATAATAGGTTTAATATAAAAATTTTTTTTAATTTCTATTTTTTTAATATAATCATGATTTAATTCTATATTTAAATTTTTTTTTTTTTTACCATAAATAATAGCTGGTATTTTTCCTTTTAATCTTAAACGACGATTTGATCCTTTACCTATTAATTTTCTAAATACAGCATTTATTTCAAACATATTTTATTTTCCAAAATATTTTAAATTTTTTAAAAATTATTTTATATTATATATAAAATTATATATTTAATTATTATAAAATTTCTATTTTATTAAATTTAAATAAAATAATATTTTAAATATTTATTAATGCAGTTATTCGATCATTTAAAGTTGGATGTGAATTAAAAATATTATTAAATAAATTTAATTTACCTCCGTTTATATAAAATGCTATTAAATTTTTATTTATTAATGGTTTAGAACTAATTTTTAATCTATTTAATGCTGAAATCATATTTTTTTTACCTACAATTTTAGCAGCACCTGCGTCAGCTCTAAATTCTCTATAACGTGAAAAACTCATTACTATTATATTAGAAAAAAATCCTAAAATTATTTCTAAACTTGTAAAAATTGTAGATTGAATATTTAGTAAAAAATTATTTTTTTGATCTCTTTTTGTTTTATTACATATTAAATCAGATATAGTTTGTGAAAAAAATAATATAAATGTATTCATTACACCTTGTAGTAAACCCATAGTAACCATATCACCATTAGAAATATGACAAATTTCATGTGCAATTACTGCTTCTATTTCATTTTTTTTCATATATTTAAATATACTATTACTTAAACCTATTAATGAATTATTGGAATTTGAACCCGTTGCAAAAGCATTTATATCATTTGCTTTATATATAATTACTTCTGGTACTTGAATATTATTTAATTTAGAAATGTTAGTAATAGTTTTAATCAACCATTTTTCAGTATCATTAATTGGATATTTAATTAATTTATAATTAATTGAATTTAATGTAATCATTTTAGAACATAATATTGATATAATTGAACCAGCAAACCCAAAAATAATCATTACTAATAAAGAAATTATATTATTATTATTTTGTAAACCTAAAATTTTAAGTAAAACTCCAAAAACAACTACTACTAATAAGTTTGTTAAAGTAAGTAATAAAATTCTTATCATTGTACTTTCCTTTTTAAAAATTAATATTAATATTAAATAAAATTACTATAAATTTATTTTTTAAAAATGTCAAGTGTTATATTAAATAAAAATATATTTTAATTATATATTTATATTATACTTGTTATTTTTTAATAAATATATATAAATTATTAATTTATTTAAAAATAATAAAAATATTATTATAAACATCCTTAGCTCAGTTGGATAGAGCAACAGCCTTCTAAGTTGTAGGTCACAGGTTCAATTCCTGTAGGATGTAAAATAAATTTTATATAATTTTCAATAAATTATATTTAATATTTTTATTGGAATTAATAAATGAAAATTAAAATAAATAATAATATATTATTATTAATATGTTTTTTTTTAATAACATTAATCCTTTTTTTTTTAAGTATATCTCCAGTTTTTTTAATTAATCCTAAAGGTATTATAAGTATATTAGAAAAAAAACTTATAATTACATCTATTATATTAATGTTAATTATTATAACACCAGTATTATTTATGACAATTTTTTTTTTTAATAAATATAATTATAAAAAAAAAAATAAATATAAACCAAATTGGTGTAATTCTAAAAAAATTGAATTTTTCATATGGATAATTCCTATTATTATTATTTTTATACTTTCTTTAATAACATTAAAAACAACATATATACTTGATCCATATAAACCTATAATTAATTCAAATAAACCAATTAATATTGAAGTAATATCTTTAGATTGGAAATGGTTATTTATTTATCCTAAAGAAAATTTTGCTACTATAAATGAAATTTCTTTTCCAAAAAATATACCTATTAATTTTAAAATTACTTCAAATTCAGTTATGAATTCTTTTTTCATACCTAAACTTGGTAGTCAAATTTATTCTATGGCTGGAATGCAAAGTAAATTACATTTAATAAGTAACGAATCTGGCAATTATGAAGGTTTTTCTAGTAGTTTTAGTGGTAAAGGTTTTTCAAATATGAAATTTAATGTTATTGTAACAAAAAATAATGATGAATTTTATAAATGGATTAATTTAATAAAAAAATCTAAAAATACTATATTAAATGATAAAGAATTTAATTATATAAATAAACAAAGTGAAAATAATCCAATTCAATATTTTTCAAAAATTAAAAAAAATTTATTTAAAGAAATAATATTAAAATATATAAATAAAAATTAAAATTAAAATGAATTTTAAATTACATAATTTTATAATAAGGAATAATTTATGTTTGGAAAATTAACATTTAATGCAATTCCAATACATGAAACTATTATAATGTATACTTTGAGTATAGTATTTATATTATTTTTAATAATTACAATATTTATTACATATTTTAAAAAATGGAAATGGTTGTGGAATGAATATTTAACATCATTAGATCATAAAAAAATTGGTATTATGTATATTATAATGGCTATTATTATGTTTATTAGAGGTTTTGCAGATGCTTTAATGATGAGGAGTCAACAAGTTATTGTTTCGTCAGGTAAAATAGGTTTTTTATCATCAGATCATTATAATCAAATTTTTACAGCTCATGGTGTTATTATGATTTTTTTTATGGCTATGCCGTTTATAATTGGTTTTATGAATTTAATTATTCCTTTACAAATTGGTGCTAGAGATATTGCGTTTCCCTTTTTAAATTCTTTAAGTTTTTGGTTATTTTTTAGTAGTTCATTATTAATAAATGTATCTCTTGGATTAGGTGAATTTGCTAAAACAGGGTGGTTAGCATATCCTCCATTATCAAATAATGAATATAGTCCTGGTGTAGGAGTTGATTACTGGATTTGGAGTTTACAAATATCTGGAATAGCAACATTATTAACAGGTATAAATTTTATAGTTACTATACTAAAAATGAGAGCACCTGGTATGTCTTTAATGAAAATGCCTATTTTTATTTGGACATCATTATGTAGTAATATATTAATTATATTTTCATTTCCAATTCTTACAGTTACTATTGCATTATTAACATTTGATAGATATTTAGGTACACATTTTTTTACTAATAATATGGGTGGAAATATTATGATGTATATAAATTTAATTTGGGCTTGGGGGCATCCAGAAGTATATATATTAATGTTACCAGCTTTTGGTATTTTTTCTGAAATAACAGCTACTTTTTCTCAAAAAAAACTATTTGGTTATAAATCTTTAGTTTTAGCAACTATTGTAATTACTATATTATCATTTATAGTATGGTTACATCACTTTTTTACTATGGGTTCAGGAGCAAATATTAATTCTTTTTTTGGCATAACAACAATGATAATAGCTATACCTACAGGAGTTAAAATATTTAATTGGATTCTTACAATGTACAAAGGAAAAATTAAATATAATTCTATTATGTTATGGACAATTGGATTTATAATTTCTTTTTCTATTGGTGGAATGAGTGGTGTTTTATTATCTGTTCCAGGTATAAATTTTTATTTACATAATAGTTTATTTTTAATTGCTCATTTTCATAATGTTATTATTGGTGGTGTTGTTTTTGGTTGTTTCGCTGGTATTACATATTGGTTTCCTAAATTTTTTGGATTTAAATTAAATGAAAAATGGGGAATTAGAGCATTTTGGTTTTGGTTTATAGGATTTTTAATTGCATTTTTACCATTATATACTTTAGGTTTAATGGGTATGACACGTAGATTAAGTAAAAATATAAATTCAAATTTTCATTTTCTTTTAATTATTTCAGCTATTGGAACTTTAATAATTTTAATAGGTATATTTTGTCAATTTATACAATTTTACATAAGTATTTATAATAAAAAAAATAATATTAATAATATTGAAGATCCTTGGAATGGAAGAACATTAGAATGGTTTACTTCTTCACCACCTAAAATTTATAATTTTGCTGTTATTCCAAAAATTTTAGATATTGATGCATTTTGGGATATTAAAAAAAAAAAAAAAAAAAAATTAAATATAATTAAAGAAATTAAAATTCCTAAAAATACATATATAAGTTTTTTAATCGGAATATTTAGTTTTATGTTTGGTTTTGCAATGGTTTGGTATATTTGGTGGTTATCATTAATAAGTTTATTTTGTATTATTATTATTATTATAATTAAAAGTTTTAATATATCAAATTATTATATAATATCAATAGAAAATATAAAAAAAAATGAAAATATTATAAATAATGGAAAATAAATATGATTAAAAATATTATTATTAAAGAAACATTTTTAAAAAATAAATATAAAGATATAAACTATAAAGTTATTTTAGGTTTTTGGATTTATATTATTAGTGATTGTATTTTATTTGCTAGTTTATTTTCAATTTATATAGTTTTAATAAATAATAAATCACAATATTTATTAATAGAAAATATATTTAATTTAAAAATAATATTTATAGAAACAATAACATTACTTTTAAGTGCTTTAACTTATGGTTTAGCAATGTCTAAAATTAAATTAAATAATATTAAACATATGATTATATGGTTATATGTTACTTTTATATTAGGGTTTTTTTTTTTAATTATAGAATTTAATGAATTAATTAATTTAATTAAAAATAATTTAGGTCCAAATTATAATGCCTATATGTCTAGTTTTTTTTCTATTTTAGTTACTCATGGTTTACATGTTTTTTTTGGATTAATATGGATTTTAATTATTATTATACAAATAAATAAATATGGTTTAAATTTAATTAATAAAACACGTTTAATTTGTTTAAGTTTATTTTGGCATTTTCTTGATATTATATGGATCTGTGTATTTACTATTATTTATCTTTTAAGTTATATAAAATGATTAAATTAATTAAAAATAAAAATTATAAAAAATATAAATTTTATTCAGTTAAAAATTATTATTTTGGATTTATATTATCTTTATTATTAACAATTATTCCTTTTATATTAATAAAATATAATTTTTTAAATAATTTTATTAAAAAAATTATAATTATTATAATGTCAATTTTACAAATAATTATACATTTTAAATTTTTTTTACATATAAATAATTCAAATCAAGAAAAATTTAATTTAATTACATTAATTTTTACAATAATTATAATTTTAATACTTATAGTAGGTTCAATATGGATAATGTTAAATTTAAATAAAAATATGTTATTAATGTAAATATTTTAATAAATAATAAATAATTTAAAATAAAATTTTTAAAAATATGAAATATTTTAATATAATAAATAAATTTAAGAAAAGATTTTTAATAAATCAAATTACAGAAATTGAAGAAATTACAAAACTATTATTTAAAAAAAAAATATCATTATATTGTGGTTTTGACCCAACATCTGATAGTTTACATATTGGCCATTTAATACCTCTTTTATTATTAAAAAGATTTCAATTATTTGGTCATAAACCTATAATATTAATAGGAGGAGCTACTAGTTTAATAGGAGACCCTAGTTTTAAAAAAAAAGAACGTAAATTAAATAAATTAAAAAATATTATTTATTGGACAAAAAAAATAAAAATACAAATAGAAAAAATTTTAGATTTTAATTGTTTTTCAAATAATGCTATATTATTAAATAATTATAATTGGTTTAAAAATATGAATATTTTAAGTTTTTTAAGAAATATAGGTAAATTTTTTAAAATTAATAAAATGATGAATAAGGAATTTATTAAAAAACGTTTAAATTGTGATAAAAATGGAATATCTTTTACAGAATTTTCATATAATATTTTACAAAGTTTTGATTTTTTAAAATTATATAAAAAATATAAAGTATGTTTACAAATTGGAGGTTCAGATCAATGGGGTAATATTATTTCAGGTATTAATTTAATTAATTACATTTGCAAAAAAAAAGTATATGGTATAACTTTACCATTAATTACTAATCTTAATGGTATTAAATTTGGTAAAACAGAAAAAGAAACAATTTGGTTATCTAAAAAAAAAACAAGTCCTTATAAATTTTATCAATTTTGGTTAAATGTAAGTGATACAAATGTTTATAAATTTTTAAAAATGTTTACTTTTATAAGTTTAAAAAAAATTGATGATTTAGAAGAAAAAGAAAAAAAACAAATTTCAAAACCAAAAGCTCAAACTATTTTAGCTAAAGAAATTACATTTATGATTCATGGTAAAAAAGAATTAAATTCTGTTGAACGAATTACAAAATGTTTATTTACTGGAATGTTTGATAATATGACTAAATTTGATTTTTTACAATTAAAAAAAGATAGTATGCCTAAAATATTTTTAAAAAAAGGAACTAATTTTATAAAATCTATTATTAAAGCTGGTTTTTGTTTTTCTTATACTTCTGCATATAATATGATAAATTCAAATGCTATAAGTATTAATAATAAAAAACAATTAAATCCAAAATATATTTATAAAAATAAAGATATTTTTTATAATTGTTATACTATAATTAAAAAAGGTAAAAAAAATTTTTGTTTAATAGTATGGAAATAATAATATTTAAATTTTAAAATAATTATAATATTTTTAAATATGTTTAAATAATTTATTAAATTTTTTGATTTTATGTCCTAATAAAGGTTTTTTAATACCTAACCAAGTTAATTTAATATTTAAAAAAAATTCATTTTTTAAAATAAAATTAGGTAATATAGGTTTTAAATATGTAATTAAAATTTTAAATAAATTTATTCCTATTGAACAAATTTTATTTAAATTATTGTATTTCTTTTTTTTAAGTAAATACCATGGTTTTCTAATATTAATATAAAAATTAGCTAAATCAATTAATTTCATAATTAAATTTGTTACATAATTAAATTGTAAATTTAAATAAAATTTAGATATTTTTTTTGATTCTTGTATAAAAATTTTAAAAATTTTTGAATTTCTAAATAATTTTGATAATTTATTATGAAAATAATTATTAATAAAAAAAGAATTTCTAGAAATTAAATTTGCTAATTTATTAATAATATCATTATTTATTTTTTTTAAAAAATCATTAATATTAAAATTTATATCATTTATAGAATTAGATAATTTATTAGCATAATAATAACGTAAAAAATCAGTATTATATTTTATAAAATAAGATTTAGCTTTAATATAAGTTTTTCTTGATTTTGACATTTTATTATTATTTATTGTAATATATCCATGTATAAATAATTTTGTTGGTTTTCTTAATTTACTTCCTTCTAAAATAGATGACCAAAATAAACTATGAAAATATATAATATCTTTACCAATAAAGTGATATAATTTAATTTTTGATTTTTTATACCAAAATTTATCAAAATTTTTTATTTTATTATAATTACATAATTTTTTTAAAGTACTTATATAACCAATTAATGCATCAAACCAAACATAAAAAAATTTGTTTTTTTTATTTTTAATTTTAAAACCAAAATATGGTTTATTTCTTGAAATATTCCATGATTTAATACCATTTTTAAACCATTCTAATAATTTATTTAATATTTGTTTATTTACTATTCCTGAAATTATCCATTTTTTTATTTTTTTTTTAAATAAAGATAATTTTAAAAAAAAATGATTTGTTTTTTTAATTATTGGTTTAAAATTTGTTATTATTGATTTTGGTTTAATTAATTCTATTGATTTATAAAATGCTCCACAAATTTCACAATTATCTCCATATTGGTTTTTAGAATAACATTTTGGACAACTACCTTTAATAAAACGATCTGATAAAAAAATTTTTGCTTTTTTATCATATAATTGAGAACATTTTTTTTTAATAATATATCCATTATGTTTAAGACGATCAAATATAATATTTAATAATAATCTATTTTCTTTATTGTGAGTAAAAAAATATTTATCATATATAATATTAAATTTTTTAAAATCTAATATATGTTCTTTATATATTTTAAAAATTATGTTTTCTGGTTTTTTTTTTTTTTCTTTTGATTTTAACATTATTGCTGTTCCATGATTATCATCAGAACATATAAAATATACTTTTTTACCTATTAATCTATTATAACGTACCCATATATCAGCTTGAATATGTTCTAATAAATGTCCAATATGAATAGAACCGTTTGAATATGGAAATGCACATGTTACTATTATTTTTTTTTTTTTTTTTTTCATTATATTTCTTTTTAAAAAAAATTAAATAAATTAATATTTAAAGAAAACTAAATATAATTAATAAAATTAAATATAATATTTTAAAATATTAAATAACTTTAATTAAAAAAAAATGAAAATATATTATTTATTTATTTTAAATATTTTAAGGTTTATATGTTATATATTCAATTTAATAAAAAAAAATTTTATAAAATTATGCTTAGTAACTTCAATTATAATAACTTTTTTTTTTATAATATATATAAAAAATTATAATTTACATGATAACGAAAAAAAAGCTTTATTATTAAATATTAATGGTATTATTTTTGAAAACAATAATAATATTTTTTGGGGTAAATTTGGATTATCATTATTTAAAATTAAAAATAAAAAATTTTTAACAAATACATTATTTAATATAGTTAAAATTATTCATTTAGCTAATAATAATAAAAATATTATAGGTATGGTATTAAAATTAAATAATTTTTTAGGTGCAGATCAAGTATCTTTAGAATATATAGGTAAAGCATTAAATCAATTTAAAAAAAATGGTAAATATATTTATGCTATTAGTAATAATTATAAATTAGCTCAATATTATTTAGCTAGTTATGCTAATAAAATTTTTATATATCCTAATGGTTTAATAGATTTGTATGGTTCAAATAATGATAAAATTTATTATAAATCTTTATTAAATAAATTAAAAATAAATACTCATATTTTTAGAATAGGATTAAATAAAACAGCAATTGAACCAAATATATATGATAGTATGCCTAATAAAACTAAAAAAATAGAAAATAAATTATATAGTAAATTATGGTTAAATTATATTTATGATATAGTAAAAAATAGAAATTTAAAACCTTATGAACTAACTTTAAAAAAAAAAGATTTTTTAATAAATTTTTTAAATAAAAAATATATTAATAAATATAATTTAAAATATAAAATTATTGATAAAATATTATCTTATAAAAAAACTAAAGAAGAATTTATTAAAATTTTTGGTTTAAATAAAAAAAAAAATAATTATAAATTTATTCATTTTTATAAGTATAAAATTAAACAAATATTAAAAAAAAATGATAATATAATATCAGTAATTTTTATTAATGGTAAGATTTTAAATTATAATAATTCATATCAAAATATAAATAATTCATTAATTATAAATAAACTTAAAAAAGCAAGATTAAATTCTAAAGTTAAAGCAGTTATTTTAAGAATAAATAGTCCTGGGGGTAGTATTAGTGCTTCTGAAAATATAAGAAACGAAATTTTAAATTTAAAACTTTCTGGTAAACCAGTAATTGTATCTATGAGTAATTTAACTGCTTCTGGTGGTTATTGGATTTCAACACCTGCAAATATTATAATTGCAGATAAAAATACAATTACTGGTTCCATTGGTGTTTTTAGTGTAATAAACACATATGAAAAAATTTTAAATTTTATAGGAATAAATTATGATGGATTAAATTTATTTCCTAACTTAAATTTAAAACCTAATAAATCATTAACACCATTTCTTTCTAAAATAATAGAATTAAATATTAAAAATGGATATGAACATTTTATTAAATTAATTTGTAAAAATAGACATTTAACACCTATAGAAGTTAATCGTATAGGACAAGGTCAATTATTTTTAGGTGAAGAAGCTAAAAAATTAAAACTTATTGATAAAATTGGAGATTTTGATGATGCTGTTAAACAAGCTGTTAAAATAACTAAATTAAAACAATGGCATTTAAATTGGGTTATATAAAATATTTATTTAAAAAATAATTTTAATATTAAAATTAAATTTACTTAAAAAATATATATTATAAATTTATTTATTAAATTAATATTTTAAAATAAGATTAAAAATGAAAACTTTAATTATTATAACTATGCATGGAAAAGCTTCTGAAAATTTATTGTTAACAACTGAAATGTTAATTGGTAAACAAAAAGATGTAATTTTTATTAATTTTTTACCAAAAGATGATATTAATGATTTATTTAATAAATATAATCAAGAAATTAATAATTTAAATAATAATGATAATATTATTTTTTTAGTAGATATATGGGGTGGTAGTCCATTTAATACAGCTAGTCGTATTGCAAAACAAAGAAAAAATATAGAAATTATTTCTGGTGTAAATATACCAATGTTAATTGAATTATTTATGTCTAGAGAAGATAATTTAACATTTAAAGAATTAGTTTTAAAAACTTATAATAATGGTATAAATGGAATTAAATTATTTAAATATTTAAATAATATTAAAAAAAAAAAAGAAGAAAAAAAAATAAAAACAAATATTCAATATAATAATAAACATATGAATATTAAATTAACAAGAATTGATGACAGATTAATACATGGTCAAATTGTAACTAGATGGGTAAAAGAAATATATGTTAATCGAATTATTGTTATTAATGATGAAATAAATAATGATAACATTAGAAAAACTTTATTAACTCAAATTTCACCACCAGGTATTACTTCTCATGTTATTAGTATAAATAAATTTATTCGTGTTTGGAATAATCCTAAATATTTTAATGATAATGTAATGCTTTTATTTACTAATCCTAATGATATATTAAAAGTAATTAAAAAGGGTATAAAAATAAAAACTATTAATATTGGAGGTATGTCATATAAAAAAGGAAAAAAACAAATAACTAATGCAATTTCTATAAATGAAATAGATATTAAAGCATTTAAAGAATTAAATAATTTATGTATTGAATTAGAAATTCGTAAAGTACCTAGTGATAGAAAAGTTAATATTATGGACTTAATAAATAATGTTAGATATACATTTGAATAATTTTCATTATATAATTAGGAATATATGGAAATTAATACATTTAAAATTTTTTTGATATTTATTACATCTTTTTTAATTGGAATGGACTCTGTATTAGATGAATTTCAATTTCATAGACCATTAATTGCATGTACATTAATTGGATTTATTTTAGGTGATATTAAAACTGGTTTTATAATTGGGGGAACATTAGAAATGATAACATTAGGTTGGATGAACATAGGTGCAGCTATTTCTCCTGATTCTGCATTAGCTTCAGTTATATCTACAATTTTAATTATTGCTGGCGGTCAAAAAATTAGTTCTGGTATAGCTTTAGCTATACCTTTAGCTGCTATTGGTCAAATTTTCAATATTATTATACGTACATTTATTATAATAATGCAACATGCAGCTGATAAAGCAGCTAAAAAAAATAATTTAAAAGCTATTAGTTTTATACATATTATTTCTTTAATTATTCATTCTATGAGAATAGCAATACCATCTTTAATTTTTATTTTTTCACTAAAATTACCTATTATTAATTATATTTTAAATTCAATTCCAGAAAATATAACAACTGGTTTAAATATATCTGGTGGAATAATTGTAGTTGTAGGTTATGCAATGGTAATTAATATGATGCGTGCTAAATATTTAATGCCATTTTTTTATGCAGGTTTTGTTATAGCTGCATTTACTACATTTAATTTAGTAGCTTTAGGAATATTAGGTGTTATTATGGCTATTATATACATACAATTAAATCCTAAATATTATAAAAATAATTGTATTAAACATAATAATAATAATGATATTGATAATGAATTAGATTAAAGGTTATTAAATTTTATTTTATGGTTAAAAAACTTAATTTTATTGATATTAGTAAAATTATAATTCGTTCAAATTTTTTTCAAGGTTCATGGAATTTTGAACGTATGCAAGCATTAGGTTTTTGTTTTACAATAGTTCCAGCAATACGTAAATTATATCCTAAAAAAACAAATGAAAGAAAATTAGCAATACAAAGACATTTAGAATTTTTTAATACTCATCCTTATGTTTCAGCTCCAATTATTGGTGTTGTTTTAGCTTTAGAAGAACAACGGGCAAATGGTATTAATATAAATGATTCTACAATTAATAATATTAAAGTTGGTTTAATGGGTCCTTTTGCTGGAGTTGGGGATCCTATTTTTTGGGGTACTATTAGACCTGTTTTATCAGCTTTATGTGCTGGTATAGCTATTAGTGGTAATTTATTAGGTCCTATTATATTTTTTATTTCATTTAATTTAATAAGATTATTAATACGTTATTTTGGTATATTTTATGGTTATAAAAAAGGATTAAATATTATAAAAGATATTAGTAATGGTATATTACAAAAAATAACAGAAGGTTCTTCTATTTTAGGTTTATTTGTTATGGGAGCTTTAGTAAATAAATGGACACATATTAATATCCCTTTTATTATTTCAAGAATACAAGAAAGTTCTGGTAATATTAAAATTATAACAGTTCAAAATATTTTAGATCAATTAATACCTGGTTTAATACCATTATTATTGACATTTTTATGTATGTGGGTCTTAAAAACAATAAATGCTTTATGGATAATATTGTTATTTTTTTTATTTGGAATTTTTGGATATAAATATGGAATTTTAGGATTATAATAATTTAATAATTTCATATTTCATTTAAATTTTATTTATTTTTTTTATTTTAAAAATAAATTAAATATTATACTAAATAATAATATATATTAAATAATTTTAAGGTAATTATGTTAAGCAATAAACATAGTAAATTATTAATTATTGGATCTGGTCCAGCTGGCTATACAGCTGCAATATATGGAGCCCGTGCTAATTTAAAACCATTATTAATTACTGGTTTAAACAAAGGTGGTCAATTAATAACTACAAATTTAATTGAAAACTGGCCAGGTGATTTTAAAAATATTACTGGTTATAATTTAATGGATCGTATGTATAAGCATGCAAAAAAATTCGAAACTGAAATTATTTTTGATTATATTAAAAAAACAAATTTTAAAAAAACACCATTTTTATTAATCGGTGAAAAAAATACATATACTTGTAATTCATTAATTATAGCAACTGGAGCATCTGCTAAATATTTAAAAATACCTTCTGTTGAATTTTATAAAGGTAAGGGTATTTCTACTTGTGCAACATGTGATGGATTTATATATAAAAATAAAAAAGTAGCTGTTATAGGTGGAGGTAATAATGCAATCGAAGAAACATTATATTTATCTAATATTGCTAATGAAGTTCATTTAATACATAGAAGAAATAAATTTAAAGCAGAAAAAATTTTAATTAATAGATTAATTGAAAAAATTAAAAAAAAAAAAATTTTTATTCATACTAATTATATTGTAGAAAAAATTAATGGTAATGGAAAAATAGTTACTAGTATAGATATTAAAAAATTTAATCATAATAATAATAATAATATCAAAAATATTTTAATTAATGGTATTTTTTTTGCAATTGGTCAAAAACCAAATACTGAAATTTTTAATGGACAATTAAAATTAAAAAATGGTTTTATTAAAGTTAAAAACAAAGAATATAATAAAACTCAAACAAATATTAATGGAATTTTTGCTGCTGGTGATGTTATAGACAAATTTTATAGACAAGCTATTACTTCAGCTGCTTCTGGGTGTATGGCTGCATTAGATGCTGAACATTATTTAGAAAATATTTTATAATATTTATTTTATTTTAAAATATTTAATTTATATATTTTATTATATTTAAAATGGTGATAGTATTAAACTTATAAAATTTCAACAAATACATTATAATAAAACAAACAAAAAAATAAATAAAATAAGATTAAATGATGAAAATGGGAAATTTATTGGTATATTTAGTTTAAATGAAGCAATATTAAAATCTGAACAATTACGCTTAGATTTAGTTGAAATTAATTCTAATGTTATTCCTCCAATATTTAAATTAATGAATTATGGTAAATTTTTATATAATAAAAAAAAATTAATTAAAAAAAATAAAAAAAATCATAAAATTATACAAACTAAAGAAATTAAATTAAGAGCAGTAACTAATGACAATGATTATAATATTAAAATTAATAAAATTATTAAATTTTTAAATAATAATAATAAAATTAAAATTTTAATAAAATTTAAAGGTCGTGAAATTATTCATAAAGATTTAGGGTTAAATATTTTAAATCGTATTAAAAAAAAAATATGTGAAGATTTAAAAATAGCTAATATAGAAATATTTTCAAAAAATATTGAAAATAATCAATTATTTATGTTACTTACACCAAAATAAATTAAATTTAAAATAAATTTATAGGTTATTTTAAATGCAAAAAATTAAAACTATACGTAGTGTTTATAAAAGATTTATTATTAAAAAAAAAAAATTTAAAAAAAAAAGCTCTAATTTAAATCATATTCTTACTAAAAAAACTACAAAAAGAAAAAGGCATTTGCGTTTTAAAAAAACATTATTTAAAAAAGATTTATTAACTATTAAATTTTGTTTACCTTATTTATAATTTTTAAATTTAATAATTTATTTAAGAAAATTTATGACACATATTAAACGTGGAGTTTTTGCTCATGCTAGACATAAAAAATGTATAAAACAATCAAAGGGTTATTATGGTGCTAGATCTAGAGTATATAGAGTAGCTAAACAAGCTATTATTAAAGCTGGTCAATATTCTTATCGTGATAGAAAACAACGCAAACGTATATTTAGAAAATTATGGATTACAAGAATTAATGCTTTTGTACGTGAACAAAATTTATCATATAATAACTTTATTAATGGATTAAAAAAATTATCAATAAACATTAATAGAAAAATACTTTCTAATATGGCAAATTTTGATAAAGATACTTTTATATTACTAATAAATAAAATTAAAAAAATTTAACTTTAAAGCTTATTGATAAAAATTTATACAAAAATATTTATAAATATAAAAATATTTTAATTATAATGTTATATAAAATCGGCGAGAGAGGATTTGAACCCCTGACCTACTGGTCCCAAACCAGTTACGCTACCAAGCTGCGCCACTCACCGTTTAATAATTTTAAAATTAAATTAGGTGACTAATGGGAATTGAACCCATGCCATCTGGAACCACAATCCAGAACTCTACCAACTGAGTTATAGTCACCATATTATTATAAAATATTTTAATTTTAATATTTTATAAAAAATTATTTATTAAAATTATTTGAAATATTTTAATAAAAAAAATTTTTTTTTTAAAAAATATAAAATATAAAATATTATTTTATTAAAATATTATCAAATAATTATTTTAAAAAATTATTAAAATTTATTATTTGGTAAATCAGTAATAATACCTAAATAAATTTCAGCAGCTAAACCTATAGATTCATTTAACGTTGGATGCGCATGCATAGTTAAAGCAATATCTTCAACATCACAACCCATTTCTATTGCTAAATTAATTTCTCCTAATAGTTCTCCACCATGAGTTCCAATAATTGCACCTCCAATTATTTTATTTGTTTTTTTATTAAAAATTAATTTAGTAATACCATCAGTACAACCAGAAATTATAGCTCTTCCAGAAGCAAACCAAGGGAAAATAGCAGTTTTATAATTTATTTTTTTAATTATTGCTTTTTTTTCAGTTATTCCTACCCAGGCTATTTCTGGATCTGTATATGCTATTGAAGGGATATTTTTTTTTTCAAAAATCATATATTTTTTACCAGAAATCACAGATGCTGCAATATGACCTTCATGTATTGCTTTATGCGCTAACATAGGTTGACCAGTAACATCTCCAATTGCAAAAATATTATTAATATTAGTTTTTAATTGTTTATCAACTATTATAAATCCTTTATTTTTTTTAATATTAATATTTTCAATATTTATATTATCTGTATTAGGTTTTCTTCCAATTGCTACTAAAATTTTATTATATTTTTTAATTTTAATATTATTTTTATTTTTAATTGTAATATAAGCAAAATTATTTTCAATTTTTATTTTAATAATAGTAGAATTTAACATTATATTTATTTTTTTATTCATAATTTTATATAAAATATCAGCTATATCTTTATCTGCTTCAGGTATTATTTGTTTATTTATTTCAATTATATCTACTTTAGAACCTAATGAATTATATATATAACTCATTTCTAAACCTATTATACCCCCTCCAATAATTAATAATTTTTTAGGTATTTCAATTAATTTTAAAGCATCATTTGAATCCCAAATAATTGGTGTTTTTTTTTTAAATAATGCTAATTTAATTGGTCTTGACCCAGTAGCTATAATTGCAAAATTAAAATATATTTTATTAATAATTTCTTTATTTTTAACAATTAATGTATTAATATTTAAAAATTTAGCAATACCATTAATAATTTTGATTTTTCTAATTTTTGTTAAGTTTAAAATACCCCCGTTTATTTTTTTAATTATATTATTTTTCCATTCTTTAATTTTATTTATATCTTTTTTAAATTCACACGATATAATATGATTTTTAGATAAAATTTTAATTTCTTCTATAATTTTTGAAATATATAATAAAGATTTAGATGGTATACATCCAACATTTAAACATACTCCTCCTAAATTTGAATAACGTTCTATTATAATAGTTTTAAATCCTAAATCAGCACAACGAAAAGCTGCAGAATAACCTGCTGGTCCTGAACCAATAACTACAATTTGTGTTTGAATTAATTTATTCATTTTATTATTTAATTTATTTTTTTAAAATTATAAATTAATTATAATTATATTTTAATTAAAATTGTTTTAAATTATAAGTATTTATAAATTTGATTAAAGTTATAACTATTATATAAATATAAGAAATAAAATATATTTAATGGAATAAATATGAATAAAAATATAAGAAATATAGCTATTATTGCTCATATTGATCATGGAAAAACAACATTAATAGATAAATTATTACAACAATCTGGTATAATTAATAATGATTTTTTTTCAGATAGAATAATGGATTCTAATGAATTAGAAAAAGAACGTGGTATTACTATTTTTTCTAAAAATACTGCTATTTTATGGAATAATTACCGTATAAATATTA
Source organism: Candidatus Psyllophila symbiotica (assembly GCA_030849345.1). Lineage (GTDB taxonomy): Bacteria > Pseudomonadota > Gammaproteobacteria > Enterobacterales > Enterobacteriaceae_A. The sequence continues at coordinate 216,990 of CP102983.1, forward strand.
TTGATACCCCAGGTCACTCAGATTTTGGAGGAGAAGTGGAACGAATTATGTCTATGGTAGATGCTGTTATTTTAATTGTTGATGCTTTAGAAGGACCTATGCCTCAAACACGTTTTGTAACACAAAAAGCATTTTTAAATAATTTAAAAATAATTCTTGTTATAAATAAAATTGATAGATTTGGAGCTAGACCAGATTGGGTTTTAAATAAAACATTTGATTTATTTATTAATTTAAATGCTAGTGATGAACAACTTGATTTTCCTGTTATATATACATCAGCCATTAATGGTACTTCAGGTGAAGATTATAAAAAAATGAAACAGGACATGACTCCATTATTAAAAACAATTATTAATAATGTATCACCACCTAAAAACAATATTAATAAAAAATTAAGAATGCAAATTTCTCAATTAGAATATAATAATTATTTAGGTACAATAGGAATAGGTAGAATAAAAAGTGGTAAATTATATTCAAATAAAAAAGTTGTTATTATTAATAAAAGTGGAAATTTAAGATATGCAAATATTTGTAAAATAATAAGTTATTTAGGTTTAAAACGTATTGAAATTAATAAAGCATACGCAGGAGATATTGTTGCTATTACAGGTTTAGGTAAAATAAATATTTCAGATACTATATGTGATATTGATAATATTAAACCTATATCACCAATTTTAATTGAAGAACCAACTATAACAATGTTTTTAAATGTAAATGATTCACCGTTTAGTGGCAAAGAGGGTAAATTTATTACTTCTAGACAAATTTTAAATCGTCTTAAAAAAGAAATATTAACAAATATATCATTAAAGATTAAAGAAACTAAAAATACTAATATTTTTCAAGTTTCAGGAAGAGGTGAACTTCATTTATCAATTTTAATTGAAAATATGCGTAGAGAAGGTTTTGAATTATCTGTATCTAGGCCTAAAATTATTACTAAAAAAATAAATAATGTTTTAAAAGAACCTTTTGAAAATTTATTATTAGATATTAATAAAAAATATCAAGGTATAATTATAAAATCTTTAGGTAAAAGAAAAGCAATTTTAAATAATATTACTACATATAATAAAGATCAAGTTAGATTAGAATATTTAATATCATCTAGAAATTTTATAGGATTTAGATCAGAATTTATAACTATTACTAATGGTACTGGTTTAATACATTCTGCTTTTAGTCATTATGATAATTTTTGTACTAATAAAATTAATAAAAGATCTAATGGTGTATTGATATCTAATAATACAGGAAAAGCTGTTGCTTTTGCTTTATTTAATTTACAAAATAGAGGTAAATTATTTATACAACATGGAGAAATGGTATATGAAGGTCAAATTATTGGATTAAATTCAAGATCAAATGATTTAATAGTTAATTGTATTACAGGTAAAAAATTAACTAATATGAGAGCTTCAGGAACAGATGAAGCAATTTCATTAATTACACCTATAAATATGACTTTAGAAAAATCTATACAGTTTATTGAAGATGATGAATTAATTGAAATAACACCTAAATCTATACGTTTAAGAAAAAAAATTTTAAAAAGTAATGAAAGAAAAAAACGTAATTAATTTTAAAAATATTTTAAATTTTAAGTTTTATTATTTTAAAATAATTAAAATTTAATTAGATTCTTTCCATAAAATATTAAATTCTTTTTTATATATATTAATTATATTATTTATATTTTTAATTAAAATAATATTTTCAGCATTTTTATATACTGCATTTTTAGTATAATTAAATGAACCAGTTTCAATTGAATTATTATCAATAATCATAAATTTATTATGCATAATTAAATATTTATTATTTAACTTAACTTTAATATTATGTTTTTTTAAATATTTTACAACAGTATATTTTCCAACATTAGTTTTTTTATCTAATAAAACTCTTATTTTAACCCCTTTTTTATGTGCTTTTACTAATAACATAGCTATTGGTTTACTAGTAAAAGAATAAGCAGCTATATCAATTGTTTTTTTTGAATTATTTATTATATTTAAAATTATACTTTCAGCTGAATTACCTGGTGAAAAACCTACTTTTATATCTATTACATTATATTTTTGTTTAAATAATAAAAATATAATTATTATAAAAATTAAATTTAATATTTTTTTCATAATATTAAAATATTTTAAAATTTATAAAATTATAAGTAATGAATAATAAATATGATATTATTTTTATAGGTTTAGGTTTATCAAATGGATTAATTGCTTTAAGTTTATATAAAACTAATTTAAAAATTTTAATAATTGAAGAAAGAAAAGAAATTAATAGTAATCATATATGGTCTTTTTTTAAATTTAATGATTTTAATAATAAAAATAATGATATTAAAAAAATAATATATATTCAATGGAATAAATATATAATAAAATTTCCAAATAATGTATATAATTTTAAAAATGGATATTTTTGTATTAAATCTAATATTTTTTTTAATTATTTATTTAAAAAATTAAAAAACAATTTACTATTAAATACCAAAGTTAAAAGTTATAATAAAAATTATGTTAAATTAAATAATGGTATTATTTTATATTGTAATTTAATAATAGATGGAAGTGGATATTATCCTAATTTGAATGAATTAATTGGATTACAATTATTTTTAGGACAAGAATTTATTTTTAAAAAACCCCATAATTTAATATATCCAATTGTTATGGATTCTACAATATATCAAAAAAAAAGTTTTAATTTTATTTATATTCTTCCTTTATCTAAATTTAAATTATTAATAGAAGATACGCATTATATTAATAATAAAATTTTAAAATTAAATTTATTAAGAAAAAATATTTTTAAATATATTAAAAAAAACAACTGGTTTATTAAAAAAATAATAAGAGAAGAATATGGAATAATACCAATAAAATTAAAAAATAATAAAAATAAATTATTTAAAAATATTATTTTAAATGGTTTACGCGGAGGACTTTATAATGTAACTACAGGTTATTCAATAAATATTTCTTTAAAATTATTTAATAATATTTTAAAAACAAATAATATTAATTTTAAAAAATTATTAAATGAATTTAATAAATTATCTAAAAAAATTTATAAAAAACAAAAATTTTATATTTTATTAAATGCTATTTTTTTTTTATTTATTAAACCAAATAAACGTTATAAATTAATAAAATCATTTTATAATTTACCTCAATCTTTAATTAATAGATTTTATTTTAAAGAAATTAATTTTTTAGATATAATTAAAATAATAAAATTAAAACCACAATTTTCTTATTTTAAAATTTTATGTTTTATAATTAATTATTATTTTATTTAAAATGAAAAAAATTATTATTATTGGATCAGGTATTGGTGGAATAGCTGTAGCATTACGTTTGCAAATACAAGGATTAAATACTATAATATTAGAAAAAAGAAATAAACCAGGAGGATGTGCGTATATTTATAAGAAAAATGGATTTATTTTTGATACAGGACCTACAGTTATTACAGATCCTAATTCAATTAAAGAAATTTTATCTTTTAAAAATAATAAAAAATTTAATATTGAATTATTACCAGTTAAACCATTTTATAAAATATTTTGGGAATGTGGAAAAACTTTTATTTATAATAATAATAAAATTGATTTAGAAGAACAAATTAAAAAATTTAATTTTAATGATATATTTGGTTATCGTAGATTTTTACATTATTCAGATAAAGTTTTTTCTAAATTTTATTTAAAATATATTAATAAATCATTTTTATTTAAAAGTAATATGTTATATATGTTATTAAAATTTAAAAACCTTAGTTTTTATAATAATATATATAATAAAATTTCAAATTATATTGAAAATAAATATTTACGACAAGTTTTTTCATTTCATTCTTTATTAATTGGAGGTAATCCATTTCAAATATCTGCAATTTATACATTAATACATTCTTTAGAAAGAAAATGGGGTATTTGGTTTCCTAAAGGTGGAATATATACTTTAATTAAAGTTATGATAAAGTTATATAAACATTTAGGAGGAAAAATATTTTTAAATTCTGAAGTATACAAAATTAAATCTATTAAAAATATAATTAAAAAAGTTTATTTAACTAATGGTAAACAAATTAAAACTGATTTATTAATTTCTAATTCTGATGTTATACATACATATAAAAAATTATTAAATACAAATTTATCATCTAAAATATACGGTATATATTTAAGTAAAAAAAAAATAAGTAATTCATTGTTTATTATTTATTTTGCTTTAAAATGTAATTATAATAAATTAACACAACATTCTATTTTTTTAGGTAATAATTATAAAAAAATAATATATAATTTATTTAATTTTAAAAATTTAAATAATAATTTTTCAATTTACTTACATTCGCCTTGTAAAATTGATAATTCATTAGCTCCTAATGGTTGCGAAAGTTATTATGCTTTAATACCAATTCCAAATTTAAGTATTTGTAATATAAATTGGTTAATTGAAAGTCATAAAATAAAATATAAAATATTAAAATATATAGAAAAATATTATATGCCAAATTTAACTAAAAATATAATTTTTTCTAAAATATTTACTCCATTTAATTTTAGTAATACTTTAAATACTTTTTATGGTTCATCATTTTCATTATCCCCAAATATATTACAAAGTGCTTTATTTCGTACACATAATAAAGATAAAATTATTAAAAATCTTTATTTTGTTGGCTCAGGTACTCATCCTGGAGCTGGAATACCAGGTGTGCTTAATTCTGCCAAAATAACATCAGAAATTATAATTAAAAAACTAAATAAATTTAAAATTTATAGGAATAAAGATGTTAAATGATATTAAAAAAGGTTCTTTAAATTTTAATTTTTCTTTGTTTTTTTTAAATAAAATAATTAAAAAAAATATATTAATTTTATATTCTTGGTGTAGATATTGTGATGATATAATAGATAATGAAATTTTAGGTTTTAAAAAAAAAAATTTTAATATTAAAAATAAAATTTTAAATATTCATAATTTTATATTAAATACTCAAAAAATTTATTGTAATTTAAATGTTAAAGAATATCATTTTAATAATTTAAAAAAAATAATTTATAAATATAATATTTCTCCAATTTATATTTTTGATAATATAAAGGGTTATTTAATAGATTTTAAAAAAAAAAAATATAATACTTTTAAAGATATTTTAAATTATTGTTATTATATTGCTGGTATAATTGGAGTAATTATAATTAAAATTATTATTAAAAATTATAATTATAATTTATTAAATAATGCATGTAATTTAGGTATAGCTTTTCAATTAACAAATATATCTAGAGATATTATTTTAGATTATAAAAATAAACGTTGTTATTTACCTAATTATTTATTTAATAAAATTAATTTAAATAAATTTAATTATTTTAAAAAAAAAAAACGTAAATATCTTTTTATTATAGTTAAAAAAATAATTAATAAATCTAAATTATATTATAATTTATCACTTAATATTTTATATTTATTACCTATTAAATTATTTTTAACAATATTTATTTCTTATAAAATATATAATAAAATTGGTAAAAAAATTATTTTAAATAAAGAAAAATCTTGGAATAAAAGACAAAAAATTAATTTTTTTGAAAAAATTTTAATTTTAATTAATATTTTAATTAAATTATTATATAATAAAATTAAAATTTTAAATATTTATAAATATTAGTATTATTTTAATAAATAATAATTGTTTTATAAATTAATATATTTAAAATTTAAAATT